>JBJESH010000058.1:0-5697 GCA_051882695.1 Oscillospiraceae bacterium
TAAATAATTTCGCACAAGGGTATTGACATATTAAAATGTATATGTTATAATTATCTTTGTTATGTTTGGGGTGTACTATGGTTATTAACTTAAAGCAGCTTTATGATATTACAGGTGAAAGGCTTTTGCTTGATTATGCTGTTGATGTTAAAAAGCTGAGCTTAATTAAGGGTTATAGCTTTTCATGTCCCATAACAATTAAAGGTGCAATCGTAAACCGTGCAGGCGTTGTAACGCTTAAATATTCTGCGGCGTTTACTCTGCATGCTTGCTGTGACAGATGTCTCATTGAGTTTGACCGTGCTTACAGTTTGGATTTTGAACATATTCTTGTCCGTTCACTTAGTAGTGAAAATGATGAGTATATTGTTACTGAATTGGATAAGTTGGATATGGACGAACTTGTATTAACCGATTGTCTGTTGCAATTACCTTCAAAGATGCTTTGCAAAGAGGATTGTTTGGGTTTGTGTCCTGTTTGCGGAACAGATTTGAATCAAAATGAATGCGACTGTAATGGATAAGGAGGTGCTGAATAATGGCAGTACCAAAGAGAAAGGTATCAAAAGCTAGACGTGATAAAAGACGTTCAGCTGTATGGAAGCTGGACACTCCTGCGTTCTCAAGATGCACAAACTGCGGAGCGCTGACTGCTCCTCACAAGGTTTGCAAGAACTGCGGATTCTATAAGGGCGTTGAAGTTATTAAGAAGGAAGCGTAATCTTGCTTTCAAAAAAATAGAGGAGGAGAAATCTTCCTCTATTTTTTTGTAAAATGTCAATTGAAGGGAATTTGTTTATGGCAGTTAAAATCAAGTCGATAGTACAAGGTTCACCGGTTTACAAAAAGGATGTAAAATCAGGAGATACACTTATAGCTGTAAACGGACATGAAATTGCCGATGTTCTCGATTATATGTACTATTCCGCAGAAATCAATACAGAACTTCTTATAGAGCGTAATGGCAAAAGACATACTATTTTAATAAAGAAAAGTGAATATGATGACTTAGGACTTGAATTTGAAACATTTCTTATGGATAGCAAACAAAGCTGCTGTAATAAATGTATTTTCTGCTTTATTGACCAAATGCCTCCCAATATGCGTGAAACTCTTTATTTTAAAGATGATGACGCAAGACTTTCCTTTTTACAGGGAAACTATGTTACACTGACAAACCTTAACCAAAAGGATATTGACAGAATAATAAAAATGAAACTTAGCATAAATGTTTCTGTTCATACTACCAATCCCGAACTTCGATGTAAAATGATGAATAACCGTTTTGCCGGCGAAAAACTCGATTATCTCAGACAGTTTGCCGAGGCTGGTATTTCAATGAATTGTCAGATTGTACTGTGTCCTGGAATTAACGATGGGAACGAACTTGAACGCACTCTTACCGACTTGGGGAAACTTATGCCTAATATACAAAGCATTGCTGTAGTACCAGTAGGACTTACAAAATTTAGGGACGGTTTATATCCGCTGACGCTTTTTGATAAAGAGAGTGCAGGCAAAGCTCTTGACCTTATTGAAGGTTTCCGAAGAGATTTTCTTGAAAAATATGGTACAAGACTTGTTTTTCCTGCGGATGAGTTTTATATTACAGCAGAGCGTCCGCTTCCATCCGGAGAAGAATATGAAGATTATTCTCAGTATGAAAACGGTGTAGGAATGATTCGCTCACTTATTGATGAATTTGACAGTGCTTTTAAAATGGCAGATGATGATGAAATAAAGTCATGCAGTACGTCTATTGCAACAGGCGAACTTTCGTATAAATATATTTGCGAACTTATTGAAAAAACAGAAAAAAAGTGGCATAATATAAACTGTAGAGTTTATAAAATAAGAAATGACTTTTTCGGTGAAACAATAACCGTTACAGGTCTTATAACAGGTCAGGATTTGATTGCTCAGCTTAAAGACAAGCCTTTGGGAGATACTTTGCTGATTTCGTCTAATATGATAAAAAAGGACAGCAACTTATTTCTTGATGATTACACAATTTCTGATGTTGAAAAAGCTTTGAATATAAAAATACAAATGGTAAATAATGACGGATTTGAACTTTTTAACGCAATTACAGGTAATTAAAAGAATGGAGATGATAATATGGCTTTACCAATCGTTGCAGTAGTTGGTAGACCGAATGTCGGAAAATCTACACTTTTTAATAAACTTGTCGGCAAGAGACTTTCAATTGTTGAGGACACTCCCGGTGTGACCCGTGACCGTATATATTCAGAATGCGAATGGAGAAACAGGAAGTTTATGGTCGTTGATACCGGTGGTATCGAACCTAAAAGTGATGATGTTATTCTTTCTCAGATGCGGCATCAGGCAGAACTGGCGATTCAGCGTGCCGATGTGATCGTGTTTTTAACCGACCTGCGTACAGGTGTTACTGCCGATGACTACGATGTATCAAGAATGTTGAGAAAAAGTGGTAAACCTATTGTTCTCTGTGTTAATAAATGCGACTCAATAGGAGAGCCACCTGCTGAATTTTATGAGTTTTACAATCTTGGACTTGGTGATCCCATTGCAATATCTGCTGCACATGGTCACGGTTCAGGAGATATGCTTGATGAGATCTTTAAGTATTTTCCTGAAAATACTGATGAAGAATATGATGAGGAATATATAAAGGTTGCTGTTATCGGTAAGCCTAATGTCGGAAAATCATCACTTATTAACCGTGTTGCAGGTGAAGAACGCGTTATTGTATCCGATATTGCAGGTACAACAAGAGATGCAACTGACACAATTGTCGAAAATGAACACGGTAAATACGTTTTTATTGATACGGCAGGAATACGCCGCAAATCAAAAGTATTGGAAAAGATTGAGCATTACAGTGTTCTGCGTGCATATATGGCCGTTGATCGTTCTGATGTGTGTGTAATTCTTATAGATGCTTCTGTCGGATTTACCGAGCAGGATTCAAAGGTCGCCGGATATGCACATGAACAGGGAAAAGCCTGCATCGTTGCGATAAATAAATGGGATGCAATAGAAAAAACAACTAATACTATGGACGAATTTAAAAATAAACTTAAAGATGATTTCAGCTTTATGTCATATGTTCCGTTCATATTTATTTCAGCAAAAACCGGACAGCGTGTTGAGAATTTGTTTGATATGATAAATGATGTTTACCATCAGAATAGCATGCGTGTTTCCACTGGTATGCTTAATGATGTGCTTTCATATGCTACGACCCGTGTGCAGCCTCCTTCCGACAAGGGCAGGCGCCTTAAAATTTACTACATGACTCAGCCTTCGACAAAACCTCCTACATTTGTAATTTTTGTAAACCGCGCAGATTTGTTTCATTTTTCATATCAGCGTTATCTTGAAAATCAGATACGCCAAACATTCGGTTTAGAGGGAACTCCGGTGCGTTTTATAATTCGTGAACGCGGAAGAAATGATGATAAATAACGGGAGAGAATTGTTATGTTTAAAATGATTATTGCGGGTATTATTTCAGTTATAGTTTCATACCTGCTCGGAAGCTGTAATTCCTCAATAATAACGGTACGTCTTTTAAAGCATGAAGATATAAGAGAACACGGAAGCAAGAATGCCGGTCTTACAAATACCCTTAGGTGCTATGGAAAAATTCCTGCATTGATCACGCTTATTGGCGACCTTGGAAAGGGAATAGTGTCGGTTCTGCTTAGCATTCTTGTGTTTAACTTGATTGTGGGAAAAGGCAGCTTTGACAGTATGACAGTAGGCTACATATCAGGAATTGCAGCTATACTCGGACATATTTTTCCGGTTTATTATGGATTTAAGGGCGGCAAAGGTGTATTGGTTTCATGTTCAATCCTTATTGTAATTGACCCGCTTACATTCGTAATTATTATACCTTTTTTTGCAGTAGTTTTGCTGATTTCAAAATACGTTTCAGTTGCTTCAATTTCATCTGCGATATTTTATCCTATCCTGACATTTCTGCTGCATTATTTTGTTGAAAAAGTTGATTTTCCTCTTTGTATTGTTCATACAGCTTTGGTTGCAGTAACAAGCATATTGCTTATTTATATGCACAGAACTAATATAGAACGGCTTAAAAATGGTACTGAAAATAAGTTTTTCGGAAAGAAAAAGGAGGATAAAAATGGCTGATTTTACAATTTTGGGTATGGGCGGATTTGGATTAAGCCTTGCAGTTATGCTTAATAATTTCGGACATAACGTAACTGTATGGTCTGCATTCAAGCAGGAAATTGAAGATATCCGCCGTGACGGTGAGAATAAACAAAAACTGCCGGGAGTTAAAATCAGCGATGAGATTCAGCTTACAGATGATATCAGTTCGGTAAAAAATGCTGAAATTGTAATTTTCGGTATTCCAACTAAAAAAGTAAGAGAAGTTGCTAAAAAGGCAGCTCCGTATATTTCTCCAAATACAGTTGTGGTGAATACCGGTAAAGGTCTTGAAGAAGGCTCGCTCAAAAGAATGAGTGAAGTCCTTGAGGAAGAGCTTCCCGATAGCCCGATCGTTGTTCTCAGCGGACCGTCTCATGCCGAAGAGGTCGCTCTCGGTATGCCTACAACTGTTGTGGCAGCTTCAAAGGATAAAAAATATTCGGATTATATTCAGAGTGTAATGTCAAATAACACTTTCAGAATTTACATTAATGATGACCTGGTAGGCTGTGAGCTTGGCGGTTCATTGAAAAATGTAATTGCTCTTTGTGCAGGAATATGCGATGGAATGGGATTTGGCGACAATACAAAAGCAGCTCTTATGACTCGCGGAATCACAGAAATTGCCCGTCTTGGAGTAGCTCTCGGAGGCAAGGAAGACACCTTCGCAGGTCTTACCGGAATAGGCGACCTTATCGTAACTTGTACCAGTATGCACAGCCGCAACCGCAGAGCAGGCATACTTATAGGTCAGGGAGTCTCTCCCGAAAAAGCAGTTGAACAGGTCGGCACGGTTGAGGGCTACATCTGTACAAAAGCTGCATATGAACTGGCACAAAAGGTAGGTATAGATATGCCTATTACCGAGCAGTGCAATAACGTTCTGTTCCATGGATTGAGCAGCAAGGCAGCAGTAAACAATCTTATGGGCAGACCGAAGCGTCACGAGGCTGAAACGGTCTGGGTTGATTGAATTTAATAATTGATTAAAGATAGTAATAAAGAATTATAACCTGAGAAGATTTTGTTCTTCTCAGGTTATTTTTATATCCTTATAGAAAAATTGTAAGTTAACAAATTACAGGTTGCCAAGCAAAAGGCAGTAAATCCTGTGCGTTGACCTTGATAAGCTTTCCATTTTCTTCATTGCCAATTCATTCTATCCTTCATAAATTACTATTTACCATTTAGTTAATTTTAGCATAACTATTTACAAAAGTCAATTACAAAAAATTGTATTATGCTCTCACAAATTAGTGATGGCATTTTGTTCTAAACTTGTCCTGATTCACATAATATTAAACATACCAATAAAAAGGAGAGACGGACGTGAAAAAAGACGGAATTATAAACTATTTTAACGGAAAAACCGGCAGTGCAATATGCAGGATCTCCGACACTTTTTTTGAAGATATACAAGAAATACGAATGAGAGTAAATCAGCCGCTTTCTGTTTGGACAGGCAATAAAATATGTTTTATAACTGATGACGGACAGCTTACATATAATGCCAAATCCACTGTTATAGTA
>JBJESH010000059.1:0-3522 GCA_051882695.1 Oscillospiraceae bacterium
GGCGGGAGAGACGGTAATAACGGCCGTCATTGACGAAGGAGGGGCACAGACCTGCATGGAGTTCACCGCTTCATTTGACGATGACGATACTCTCGATATGTATGATGATTTCATGTCGGGCTTCAGGAAATCAAACTCTTCACTTTATCACAGTATTTTATCTGTTATAGAAGAACTTGATGATGAATTTGACGTGGAACCGGAATTCACCGTAAAGACATATGTGGACGACTCTGATAAGATACTCGGAAGAATTATCGAAGCCGACATATATATAAACTTTCCGGAGTATAACGAGACCTACAGTATAAGCTTTGAGATCTCCGATCTTTCGGCAAGAAAAGGTAAGGATCATGCTTTCAGCAAGTCAGCTGAATTGTCAATTAACGCTGACGGGGAGAGGCTTGACGGTAATGTGTCTGTTCTTGGCAAAGGCTCTGTCGGCAAGGGAAATCTTATTTCGGGCGATATGATAATTAGCAGCGATCTCTTCGCAGATGACGATTACACGGAAAGAGAACTGGGATTTATTAACGCACTGGATAATATGACGCTAAGCTTTGAAAATGTTGACCTTAAAGCCTTAGAGGATGGAAATTTAACAGGTACGCTTATCTTTGACCTTGAACAGATGAGTTCTGTTTCAGAATGGAAAATTGAAAAATTTCAATATGATTACGGTATTCCTGTGGACAGTATTCATTCAAAGTATGAAAATCTTTATGGATATAAAGCAGTTCTTACCTGTGAAAGTTCCAAGGACGGAGCTCACCTTATTGATTTCAAAATTACAGATGACAGCTCGGATTATCTTTCAGTGGCGGTAAATTACAAAAGCGAAGAACTGAAGGAAGCATTAACACTCCCATCCGATTATGTTGATCTTGAGGATCCTTACGATATAATTAACGAGATCGATTTTGAAAGCGTAGCCAAAACGATTTGCAGCATACTGGGCATTGCTTTTGAGTAATTGAATTGTTGAGGTAAAAGGTGCTATCAGACCGATTTGCAGTTCTGACAGAATCTATTGTTATAATTTGACCGCCGCAGTTTCATACTGCGGCGTTTTTTTACCGATCATTATTTCTGTTGTAAAGATACAAGGTGCTGATTTAAGGTAATGCTCAGAACAAATAAATGAACGATAATGATCATGCCTTAACGGCTACTGACTAATACAGTTGAAATAAAAAAACACCTTGAAAAATAGAAGTGAGTATGATAATATAAATAAAAAGCTTTTTATCGGAGATGGTGTTTTGAAAAAATTATCATATGATGTTATCATTCGTATTTCTGCAATGATCTTAGCGTTTGCTGCAATTCTATCAGCCTGCTTCGGCAGCAACCAGTCGGCTCAGGCTTTTTTAATTCCGATAAAATTTCAAGGGGAATACAGCCTTGACGGCGGCGAAACGTGGGACAATCTTTCCGACGGCACAGATATTTCCGCAAAAAATAAAAGCGTGATACTGAAAGGCGGTTTTGGCATCGGGCTTGTGGAGGGAGCGCAGCTTAATTTTTATCTTGACCATATCACCATGGATATCTATATAAACGGCGAGCAGGTTTATTGGGACGGTGCAAATGAAATAGGACTGACCGACTCAACCTGCGGAAGAAAATGGATACATTGGCAGACGCCCGAAATATCCGAAGAGGACGTTATTGAGATACGGCTTGCAAATTTTCACAGGTTCGGGAATGACAATGCCTATAACGAGTTCCTTGCTTCCGTTTACGGCGGCTCGAAGGACATTTTCGACAGATTTATGCTTAAAACGGGCAAGACAAGCAGAACTATCGGTACTTCCGTTATTGTTGCGGCAATAATGCTCCTTGCAGCTGCGCTGTTTTTCGGACTTATGCATATCGAGGGCGGTGTGACTGTTGGAAATCTCGGCACTCTTGCGTTGTTCTTCGGAGGATATTTTGTTCTTGATACCGTTGATCTGCCCTTGTGGAGCTGGCTCTTTGCATTCAATACATATGCCTTGCAGATATGTATCATGCTTGCGGCAACCTGTGCGGCGGCGTGCATTGCGGAAAGCATAAACTCAAAAGCAAGGAAACCGGCTCGTGCGGCAGTTTTTGCTTCGGGAGCGGTCAATGCCGTATTGACGCTGTTGTCGCTTTTTAAGGTAATGGTCATATATGATACTTTGTTTTTCTGGCTTGTAGCTCATGCTGTTATTTATGCAATGCTTTTCGGGTGCTGCATTTACGAATGTGTTCGCGGAAAAATAAGCAGCCCTCTGAATATCGTTTCCGATTTTGCGCTTATTATCGCAGCTTTTGCGGATATGATATTCTTTATTGCAGGCTCGGATAATGCCGGGATATGCTCGAAGACAGTCTTTCTGATATTGTTCCTTATACATCTTGTAATGATAATCAAGGTCATTCCGATGAATTATAGAGCTGCAAGAGAGGCCGAACAGCTCAAGTCGGAGCTTGCCGAAAACCGTATTTCAATTATGCTCAGCCAGATACAGCCTCATTTTCTGTATAATTCACTCAACACCATATACGGACTTTGCGAAAAAGACCCCACCGCCGCCAAAAAAGCCGTCAACGATTTTGCGGATTATTTAAGGGGAAATATGGATTCTCTGACAAGAAAAAGTCCCGTACCCTTTGAAACAGAGCTTAAGCATCTGAAAGCGTACTTGTCTCTTGAACAGACGAGATTTACGAAAAAGCTCAGAGTCGAATGGGATATACAGACCGACAGCTTTATGATACCCTCACTGACCGTTCAGCCGTTGGTGGAAAACGCAGTAAAGCACGGCATATGCAAAAGTGAAAAGGCAGGCACGGTGAAGATATCCTCGAGGGAGCTTGATGACTGCTTTGAGGTGGAGGTGTCCGATGACGGCGCCGGCTTTGATGTTAATGAGTCCCCAAATGATGGGAAAAG
The DNA here is from genome assembly GCA_051882695.1 of Oscillospiraceae bacterium. Classification (GTDB taxonomy): domain Bacteria; phylum Bacillota; class Clostridia; order Oscillospirales; family Ruminococcaceae; genus RGIG8773. The sequence continues at coordinate 2,924 of JBJESH010000059.1, forward strand.
TCATCTTGGAATAGAAAACGTCCGAAGCAGACTATGGAAAATGTGCGGCGCAGCTCTGGAAATAACAAGCGAGATAGGCAAAGGCACTTCTGCGGTGATAATTTTACCGAAGAAAACGAAAAACACGGAGGGGAAAGCATTATGAGAATTATCGCCGTTGACGATGAAGAAATAGCTCTGGAAAACCTTGAAAGCGCAATACGGCAAGCCGAGTCCTCTGCGGAGGTGGCAGCCTTTAATACAAGCGCAGCCGCCCTTGAATATGTTTCGGAAAACAAATGCGAGGCTGCTTTTCTCGATATTAATATGGGCAGCTTTAACGGCATTGCTCTTGCAAAGGCGCTGAAGCTCAGAGACCCCGAAATAAACATAATATTTTCTACGGGATACAGTGAATATGCTTTGGAGGCAGTTGAAATGCACGCAAGCGGCTACATAATAAAGCCCATAACAGCTGAAAAGGTCCGTTATGAGCTTGACGATCTTCGCTTCCGTATCCCCGAAGCTTCACAGGGAAAGCTTTGCATACATACCTTCGGCAATTTTGAGGTGTTTGCTGACGGAAAGCCTGTTTCGTTCAAGTACAGCAAATCAAAAGA
>JBJESH010000059.1:3622-5619 GCA_051882695.1 Oscillospiraceae bacterium
TTGAGGTGTTTGCTGACGGAAAGCCTGTTTCGTTCAAGTACAGCAAATCAAAAGAGCTTCTGGCTTATCTTGTGGACAGACAAGGAGCCATGTGTACAAACGGGGAGGCAATATCTATACTGTGGGAAAACGATGATGCTGTTGACGGAAAAGCGGTATACTTCAAAAGCGTGCGCCGTGACCTTATTTCCACGCTTAAAGAATGCGGCTGCGGCGATGTTATAATACAGCAGAGAGGTTCCCTTGCAATAGATACAACAAAGGTGCAGTGTGATTATTACGACTGGCTTGACGGCAAGGCGGAAGGGATAAACGCCTACCGCGGCGAGTATATGTATCAATATTCATGGGGCGAACTCAGACATATCGACATAGAATGACTTTATAGGCACATATACTGCATTTTGTGGCGCTCTTTTGGCGCTTATGAGATGTTATACTTATAAACAAAGTCTTTAGGTTGATCCCACCGCTTTGCGGTAGATGCGGCGAAGCCGCAGGAAAGCCGTTCAATATTGACAAAGGTGATGTTTATGAGGTCAATTCAGACAAAAATAATTATATTGATTTTAATGTGTATTGTCGTTTCTTCCTCGATAATCGGCGGAATAGGTATTTTTATCTCCGAAATAACTGTGGGCAGCGATTCTGCAAAGATAATGAATCTGCTTTGCAGCGAAAAAGCGCAGGAGCTTAACAACACTCTCGGTCGTATCGAGCAGTCGGTCGATATTGTGATACAGTATGCGGCGGATAACCTGGAAAGTGCGGAAAAATTGGCTTCTGACCGTGATTATCTCCAAAGCTATCTGGACGAATTAAGCTCTCTCTGTATGACCGCAGCGGAAAAAACAGAGGGTGCGGTTACATATTATGTAAGGATAAATCCCGAAATCACGGGAGATAATCAGGGCTTTTTTATGGTGAGAAATTCACAGAGCGGCGCTTTTGAAGCAAATGAGCTTACCGACCTGTTTATTTACAGCCCAGATGATATTGAGCACGTCGGCTGGTATTATATTCCTTTGCAGGAAGGGAAAGCGGTGTGGCTCCAGCCTTATTACAATAAAAATATCGGTGTTTACATGATATCCTATGTATCGCCTATTTATAAGGACGGAGCCGCTGTCGGGGTCGCAGGAATGGACATTGATTTCGGCTATATTACTCGGTTTACTGACAGTATTTTGCTGTACGAAACGGGTTACGGCTACCTTACCGACAGCGCCCTGAACGTTGTACACAGCAAAATCAGCAGCCATTCTTCTGACAAAGCCTATCTGACGGCTGATTCCGCAGAAGAAGCCCCTGTTCTTGATCCCGAAAAGATATATGACTACGAAATAGACGGAAAGAAAATGCAGACGGCTCTGCGTCCCCTTGACAACGGAATGTACCTTGCAGTGTCGGCTCCCACTTCGGAGATAGACAGGAGCAAAAACCTGCTTATTCTCCATATCCTGATGTGCGGCTGCATTATATCACTTATTTTTATAGCTATCAGTTCAGGCATAGTAAAGAAAATGATACACCCTCTGAAAGAGCTTGACGCTGCGGCTAAGAAATTTGCCGAGGGTGACTTTGACGTTTCGATAACCGCCGGTACAAAGGACGAGATAGGCACTCTTGCAAAGAGCTTCAGTGATACAGCAGACCGTCTCAAATCACAGATGGATTATATAAACAGCCTTGCATACACCGACAGTCTTACGGGCATAAACAACAACACCGCTTATCTGAGGGATATTGCGGCGCTGAAAAATGATATTGAAAAGGGAACAGCCGATTTTGCCGTTGCGGTGATCGATGTAAACGGTCTGAAGCATATCAACGATACTCTCGGTCATGGGAAGGGCAACGAGCTTATCATTGCCGTTGCAAATACCTCTTCGGATGTGTTCGGGCATGAAAACACATACCGCATAGGCGGCGACGAGTTTGCTGTGCTGATGAAAAATACGGGCGCTGAAGAATGCCGCAGACTTGCGGAAAAATTT
>JBJESH010000060.1:0-5576 GCA_051882695.1 Oscillospiraceae bacterium
TCAATAACGGCAATACCATCAGATATTCGGTCAACTATCAGCATATTATCATTCCATTTCAGTCCTTACAAAAATTTCGGAACCGTCCGAGTAAACAGTTACCGTTCCGTATACATCCGTGCGGTAATACTCTGTTTTGCTATCTGTAAGAAGCTCTATTGTTTCCTTATGCGGATGCCCGTAATCATTGCCCTCACCGCACTGGATAACGCATAAACGGGGCGAAACAGCATTGAAGAAGTCCTCGCTTGTTGAACTGCTGCTTCCATGGTGAGCTATTTTAAGCACATCTGCGCTAAGGTCAGCTCCCGAGGCAAGAATATCCTTTTCTGCTTTCTTTTCAATATCTCCCGTAAAAAGATATGCCGTTGAACCGTATGTGAGCCTTAACGTTACCGAATAATTATTCAAATCGTCGTAATCGTCAACGGGAGCAATTATCTCAAATTCAGGAGCAGTTTTTTCCACCGAAGCCGCTGTCTTGCCCGAAAGCTCATACACCGTTCCCGGTTTGGCAGCAGTAAGCTTCAGCCCCTTTGACTGCAAAGCAAGAAGAAATTTTTCATAGCTTTTGGTTGTGGGAGTCATTTCCTCGCTGACCTTCGGAGCGATGATCTTTCCCACATCCACCGCAGAAATTATCTCTGACATACCGCCCATATGGTCCGAGTGGGGATGAGTCGCAACAACATAATCAAGCTTGTCAACGTTGTGATTTTTCAGATAGTATAGAACATCGTCCGCATACTCCTTTTCTCCGCAGTCGATAAGCATCGAAGCGCCCTCCCAGAGTATAAGAGAGCAGTCGCCCTGTCCAACGTCGATAAAGTGTATTTCAAGATCTGCGTCCTTTGCAATAAAGCTGTCCACCGCCGCCTGCGGGACTTCTGTATCTCCGAATTCAAGATAACCGCTGTAAACAAAAGCCGCACCCAGAAGTATCAGCAGAAAAATCAGTACAGGAGAAATTCCTAACGACCTTGCCGTTTTGACTGCTTGCCTTGCTGACGAGACCGTCCGTCTTGATGATGTTTTCCTTTTTGCTGCCATTTTGAGTTATCCTTTCGCTGCTCGTTTCTTCTGCGTTCCTCCGCAAGATATTTTGCGTCGGGTTTAACGAGACAATCCTTGGTATTTCCGATAAGATCGGTTCTGTGTGCCTTTTGCAGAGCCTCGATGACCTTTCGCTGATTATCGGGACGGAAGTATTGCAGAAGAGCACGCTGCATAGCCTTTTCCTCGGGAGTTTTCGGAACATACACCGGCTCCATTGTATATGGGTCAAGCTCCGTGTAGAACATACAGGTGGAAATTGTTCCCGGTGTGGGGTAAAAATCCTGCACCTGCTCGGGACGGATTTTCAGGCTTTTCAGGAACAGCGCCAGCTCCACAGCTTCCTTTAAGGTACTTCCCGGATGTGAGGACATAAGGTAAGGCACAAGGTATTGCTCCTTGCCGATTTGCCCCGTAATGCGGTAAAATTTATCCTGAAATTTCTTGTAAGCTTCAATGTGGGGCTTGCCCATTTTATCCAGTACAACGGCGGAACAATGCTCGGGAGCGACTTTCAGCTGACCGCTGACATGATGCTCGATAAGCTCGCGCATGAACTCGTCGTTTTTGTCCTCAATAAGATAATCGTATCGTATTCCGCTGCGGATAAAAACCTTCTTCACCTTCGGCACGGCACGGATTTTTCTGAGCAAATTAAGATACTCCGTGTGGTCAACCTCAAGAGCCTTGCAGGGTTCGGGAGCAAGACACTTTTTTCCCTTGCAAAGACCGTGTTCAAGCTGCTTGTGACAGCTTGGCGCGCGGAAATTTGCCGTAGGTCCGCCAACGTCGTGAATGTACCCCTTAAAGTTAGGGAGAGTAGTCAGCAAACGTGCTTCCGCAAGAATGCTTTCCTCGCTGCGGACAGCGATTTTCCTGCCCTGATGAAGTGCGATAGAGCAGAAATTACAGTTGCCGAAGCAGCCGCGGTTGTGGGTAATGGAAAATTCCACTTCCTTTATGCCCGGCACGCCGCCCTCTTTTTCGTAAATCGGGTGATAGGTTCGCATATATGGCAAGGCATATACCTTGTCAAGCTCCTCGGTAGTGAGTACGGGTGACGGCGGCAATTGAACAAGCATATGCTTTTCCTGCCGCTGGATAATCGTCCTGCCGTAAATCTCGTCCTGCCAGTCGTATTGCTGTCTGCAAGCCTTTGCATAAGACTTCTTATCCTCTCTGCAAAGCTTCAATGACGGACACTCGACTGTGCCGTAGGGCGTATCCTCGGGCTTGCAGAGGTATGCCGTACCCCGAATGTCGGTAAGGGAGTGAACGTCCTCACCCTTTGCAAGACGGGTGCAAATCTCGGCGATCTGATGCTCGCCCATGCCGTACATAAGAATATCAGCGCCGCTGTCCTCAAGAATAGAGGGGCGCACAGCGTCGTCCCAGTAGTCATAATGAGCAAAACGCCGCAGAGAAGCTTCAAGTCCGCCGATACCGATAGGGATATCCCCAAACGCCTCGCGAATCTTTTTGCAGTACACGATAACGGCACGGTCGGGACGCCTGCCTGCCCTGCCTCCTGCGGTGTAAGCGTCGTCGGAGCGCTTTTTCTTTGCGGAGGTGTAGTGTGCAACCATTGAGTCGATATTTCCCGAAGTGACCATAAAGGCGTACTTCGGTCTGCCAAGGCGCATGAAATCCCGTGTGGAGTGCCAGTCGGGCTGAGCGATAATGCCCACGGTAAACCCGAGACTTTCGATAACTCTTGAAATTATTGCAATGCCGAAGCTGGGGTGGTCGACGTAGCTGTCACCCGTCACGCAGATGAAGTCGAATTGGTCGATACCCTGTTCGAGCATTTCCTGTTTTGATATGGGAAGAAACGGCATAATGCCCTCCTTTTTTAATGCGTAATTCGTAATGCGTAATGCGGAATTTTTTATGTATTATTAACAATTGTCGATTTCTTATTTGAGATTAATAAAAGGCATAAGAAATATTTCTTTACGGAAATAGCCGAAAATCATTTTCCAAGAATAAATATCCTGACGTTGCAACGCAGATAGAAAACCATACACAAGCTGTTAAAACTATTCTGATAGCTTTAGATTCGAACTGCTCAAATGTTAATGCTAAAATGCCGCCAAGAAATCCGCCGAGAATTGAAAGGACTATACCTATCTTTATTTTTTCATTTAAAACAGCAACAAAAGCAATTATGTTAATAATTAACATGTAGGTCAAAAAAACGCCACTAAATGCTCCTACAACTATAAAAATGAAACCCGTGACAGCTCTTAACGGAGACACACAAAAAATAACCGTAAAAATTGCTCCTACGATACTTGTTGCAATACAAGGGTGTTCATCAAAAAAATTAGAGTTTTTCTCCATTTTCAATCTCTCCTGCCTCCTCGGTTTCGAGGTTGTCATTGTTGATAAGCTTGCGCTGCATCCACATCTCTCTTGTCACAAGCACGGAGCGGGGCTTTGAGCCTTCGTAAGGCCCCACAACGCCCATTTCTTCAAGCTCGTCCATAACACGGGCGGCTCTTGCATAACCCAGCTTCAGCTTTCTTTGCAGGTATGAAACAGAAGCTTGTCCTGCCTCGATGAGAACCTCGACAGCCTGGTCGATTATGTCGCCGTCACCGCTTGGTACAGCAGTATCATTACCACTGGGTTTCTCACCCTTGGGAACCGGCATATTCTTTTCGATTTCCTCGATGATCTCGTTGGAGTATTCAACAGTACCGCCGCTCTTGATGAATTCGACCACTGCTTCGACCTCCTTGGTAGAAGCAAAGCAGCCCTGAATTCTGACAGGCTTTGGAATACCCTGCGGATAGTACAGCATATCGCCGTGACCCAGAAGCTTTTCTGCGCCTGCGATATCAATGATCGTACGGCTGTCCACCTGCGACGAAACGGTAAGAGCAATTCTCGACGGGATATTCGCCTTGATAAGACCCGTGATAACATCAACGGTAGGACGCTGTGTTGCGATGATAAGGTGCATACCTGCCGCACGAGCCATCTGTGCAAGACGGCAGATAGAGTCCTCCACTTCGTTTGCCGCCGCCATCATCAGGTCGGCAAGCTCGTCGATAATGATAACTATCTTCGGAAGCGGCTCAACGCCGTCGGTCTCCGCCGCCATTTCGTTGTAGCCTGCGTGGTCGCGGACATTGTAATCCGCAAAAAGCTTATATCTCTTCAGCATTTCCTGTACCGCCCATGACAGCGCACCTGCCGCCTTTCTCGGGTCGGTAACAACGGGAATAAGCAGGTGAGGTATTCCGTCATAAACCTTGAATTCAACCATTTTCGGGTCGATAAGCACAAGGCGCACCTCGTCTGGAGAAGCGTTGTAAAGAATACTCATAATAATGCTGTTGGTGCAGACGGATTTACCCGAACCGGTAGTACCTGCTATGATAAGGTGAGGCATCTTGCCGATATCGCCTATCATGATGTCGCCGTCAATATTTTTTCCCACAACAAAGCTGAGCTTGCTTTTATTTTCGGCAAATTCGGGACTTTCTATCATCTCACGGATAGTAACGATATCCTTGACTCTGTTTGGCACTTCAACGCCCACAGCGGCTTTGCCGGGAATAGGCGCTTCGATACGAACACCTGCCGCCGCAAGGTTAAGAGCGATATCATCGGCAAGTCCCGTAATTTTTGAAATCTTAACGCCTGCGCTTGGCTGAAGCTCATATCTTGTAACGGTCGGTCCGCGGTGGATATCAACAATTCTTGTAGATACTCCGAAGCTTTTCAAAGTATCAACAAGTGTATCCGCATTGTTCTTCATTTCCGCCTCCGCCTCTGCTGCATTAAGGCTGTTGTCAACATTTTTCAGCAGAGAGATCGGAGGAAACTTGTATGTCACCGCAGCAGGCTCCTGCTCGGCAATTTCATGCTGAATATCGGCAGCCGTAGGGGCGTCGGGCATTTCAAGCTCGTCCTCGGTCTGTATCTTATTGGACGCAAGAGTAGACTGCTTTTTCGGCTTTTCGGTATTTTCCTTCGGCGCAAAGATAGAGCGCTTCTTTTCGGGCGCTGCCGCCGCCTTTTTGATTATATCGTCCAGCTCGTTTGAAGCCTTTTTGATTTTTTCCTCGGCAGCATCGCCGCTTGCCGTCGGAACGGAAACAGGGTGTGCAGGCATACTTTCCATAAATATCTCCTGCTCAGACTTAGGCTCGTCAGGCTCAAAGGGCAGCTCTTCTTTTTTCACATCGGCAGATTTTTTCCCCGAAGGAATGGGAATATCCACATTGAAATTCTTCGCCTTCTCCTTTACCACAGCGGCAGGAACATCCGCATTGGGAACGTTCTTTGCAGCCTTGTCGGGCTTGCCTTTCTTTGCTCCGGGGGGAGGCACAAAGCCGCCGTCCTCAGTTGGCTCATACTCGCCTCTCGCAGCATTTGCCGCAGAAACAGCATTTTTTATCATTTTAACAAGGTCAATGATCGTCTTGTTTGCGAAAATCATTATGAAAACGAAAATCAACAGTACAATAATAATTGTCGCACCCGTTTTCTTAAACAGCGCAAGAAGAGGT
>JBJESH010000061.1:0-21940 GCA_051882695.1 Oscillospiraceae bacterium
TTAATCGTTGACAGCACAGACCCCTTCGGTCCCGGCGAGGGACTCTTCACAAGCGAGTTTTACGGCAACTGCTTCAATGCACTTACCGAAAACGGCATACTCGTAAATCAGCACGAAAGTCCATATTACCCCGATGACGCAAAGGCTATGCAGAGAGCGCACAAAAGAATACGGGAATTTTTCGGCGTTTGCAGAGTATATCAGGTGCATATACCCACATATCCGTCGGGACACTGGCTGTTCGGCTTTGCGTCAAAGACTGTTGACCCTCTTGCTGCGGACGGCGAAAAATGGAACACTCTCGGTATTGAAACAAGGTACTACAACACCGAGCTTCACAAGGGCTGTTTTGCTATACCAAATTATGTAAAGGAACTTCTGAAAAATGCAGATTGAAATAAACGCTTTTATAGGCTGTGACTGCGAATACGAACAGGCGAAAACCGTTATTTTCGGAGCGCCCTTTGACAGTACTACGTCCTACCGCCCCGGAACACGCTTCGGAAGCAAGGCTATACGTTCCGAAAGCTTCGGTATCGAGACTTACTCTCCTTATCAGGACAAGGACCTGCTGGATTACAACATTTTCGATTCTGTCGATCCCGAGCTTTGCATCGGCAATGTTGACACGGCACTGCAGCAGATAGAAGACATCGCCGCTGAAATTATTTCGGACGGCAAACGTCCATTCATGCTTGGAGGGGAACATTCCGTTACCCTTGGTGCAGTGAGTGCGGTGCAGAAAAAATATAAAGACCTGTATATAATCCAGTTTGACGCTCATGCCGACCTGCGCGACGATTATCTCGGCGTGAAAAAATCCCATGCCTGCGTAATGCGCCGCTGCTGGGAGCTAGTCGGTGACGGACATATTTATCAGTTTGGCATAAGAAGCGGCGAGCGTGAGGAATTTAAATTTGCCGCAGAGCATACTAAAATGAACAAATTGGGTCTTGACGGAATCGAAAAGGCCGCAGAGGAATTAAAGGGTAAGAATGTGTACCTGACAATTGATATGGACGTTCTCGACCCATCAATATTCCCCGGAACAGGCACTCCCGAAGCAGGCGGAGTGCAGTTCACAGAGCTGCTTGAAGCGGTGTTCAAGCTGAAAGAGCTGAACATCGTGGGAGCGGACATCAATGAGCTTTCGCCACAATATGACCCAAGCGGAGTTTCAACAGCGGTCGCCTGCAAGCTTCTCAGGGAAATCCTGCTTATGCTGGAAAAATAAAAATACAGCAATACGGCAAAGGAAAGGATCATTCGGCAAATGTCTGAAAAAAACAAGGATAAAAAATCGGAGGGGTTTGCCCACGGCTACAAGGAGCTTATAATCGGCTTTATCAAGTGGTTTTTCATTGCAATTATCGTGGGTATTATCGTGGGTCTGGCAGGAACAGCGTTTCATTATGCGTTAAGCTTTGCTACGGAATTCCGCACGGAAAACAGGGTCATAATTTTTGCGCTGCCTGTTGCAGGTCTTGCAATAGTCTTCCTGTATAAGGTCATGGGACTTTCACAGGACCCCGGCACAAACAATATCATCAAGGGCGCACGCTCTGAGGAAAAGGTTTCGCTGAAGCTTGCTCCGCTGATTTTTGCGGCTACATTTCTCACCCACATTACCGGCGGTTCGGCAGGCCGTGAGGGTGCGGCTCTGCAAATCGGAGGAAGCCTTGCTTCACCTTTCGGCAGACTTTTTAAAATGGACAAAAACGATACGGCAACGCTTATCATGTGCGGTATGGCAGCAGGTTTTGCCTCGCTGTTCGGCACGCCCGTTGCAGCAGCAGTTTTTGCTGTTGAAGTAACTATCGTTGCAGCAGCGCAGTATTCGGCACTTGTCCCCTGCATGGTCTCGGGAATAACCGCTTCTCTCGTTGCCCGTCTCTTAGGCGCAGAACCCGAATCGTTTATTGTAAGCGGCATACCGTCTTTAAACGGCAGTTCAGCTCCCGACCTGCTTAAAGTTACCGCTTTAGGCATCGGCTGTGCAGCAGTAAGCGTGCTGTTCTGCTTTGCGATAAAGGGTATTGGTGCGCTCTATAAAAAATACATCAAAAATGATTATATCCGTGTAGCTGCAGGCGGATTTATTGTAATTGCGCTTACGCTTCTGCTCGGTACTACCGATTACAACGGCGCAGGCATGAACGTTATTGAACGTGCCTTTTCGGGAAGCGCTTCGCCTGTTGCCTTTGCTCTGAAAATACTGTTCACAGCGCTGACTCTGGGAGCAGGCTTCAAGGGCGGAGAGATAGTTCCAAGCTTTTTTACCGGTGCGACCTTCGGCTGCTTTTTCGGCGGTCTTATCGGTCTTGACCCAAGCTTTGCAGCTGCGGTAGGTCTGCTGGCAGTTTTCTGCGGCGTGACTAACTGTCCCTTTGCAACGATCATACTCAGTATCGAGCTTTTCGGCGCAGGCGGACTTGCTTTCTATGCTCTTGCAATTGCAATCAGCTATATGCTTTCAGGCTACTGGGGACTTTACAGCGCACAGCAGTTTTACCAGTCAAAGCTTAAACCTGTGGGTTACGCTGAAAACATAAAGAAACAGAAAACAGATTGAAAGGGCGTGGACTATGTCCATCGACATTGAAATAACCCGGAAGGGGTTGTTTAAAAAAGCACTTGATTACCGCACGATTATCGGCAATCTCGGCTATGGCGTATATAGAAACAACCGTCTTGACGAAGGGAAAATCGGCGAAGAATTTATCGTGTATGACAAAAATCATATTGGCAGAGGAATAAGTGTTGTCTGCGGCAAGGACGAGAAAAACAGGGTTGAACTCCGGCTTCTTAACCCGACCTGCAATGAGGAAATTGACGTGCTTTACGATATGATTGAGCGGATTTGCTCGGTCTGGACAAAATACATTGTCAAGCAGGACGATGAGGAAATAAAGCTTTCCGATTTTTCCGAATGGCGCAGTAAAATGAAAGAGTTCAACAGCAATAGCCTTGATTCGTTTCTTGAAAAGATGGAGACAATGGAAAATCTTACGCTTTTTTCGGCAATGTGGCAGCTTGATATGGGACAGGAGGAGCGAAAGAAGATCCTTGTTTCCGATGAACCTGTCAAAGCATACGGCGAGTGGCTTCACCGTTTGCAGGAAATGGATATCTACTTTGCAATGCCGAGATTTTACAATACTGATAACGGACTTGTTGGTGTGTATTTCATAACCGAGGATACACTCAGTGCAGTTCCGCTTGTGCCTGCTGTTCCCCTCGGACTTACAGACGAAAACGGCAAGCCTGTTAAAATTGACAACTGGCGCGCAAGCTTATATTCCATTACCGCTGATGACACGGTCGGGGATATGCCATACAGCAATTTCATTGATCGTGTAAAGGACAGTGCAAAGCGTTACGATGGTTCGAGAATTATCATTGAGCCTATGAGTGATAATAGACTGAGGGAGCTGCTGAAGGATGGCTGACGTGCTTTACACAGCTTTCAAAGGCAAATACAACTCGTCACGTTGCTTGGTTGAAAAGATCGACGGTGAAAAGCTGTTTCTGACAAACTCATTCAGCGGTCTGAAAAAGGACATTGACGGTATTGAAAAGGAATACGATACTGTATATATGTTTGGTCTTGACAAACGGCTGAAAGCTTTGATAAGAGTTGAACCGTGTGCAGAAAAGGACGGGGAAACCATTTGCACGGAAATTGATACATCTGAAATTATTGACAAACTGAAAAAGGAAGGATTAAAATGTAAGCTTGCAGAAAATCCAACGCATTACCTCTGCAACGAAGCATATTATTATATGCTGAAAAAATACGGCGGACAGGCGTTGTTTATTCATATTCCGCCTTTAAGGCATATGACAGACGATATGGCATACGCTATTATAAACACATTAAATAATTATCAGAATGAGAGGAGAAAATAAATGTTATTACTTGACGAACTCAAAGTTGAACTTGAGGGCTACCGCAAGGATATGAAAGAGCTTTACGATATTCTCAATATCGACAAGGCTAAGGAAGAGATAGCCCGTTTGCAGGAGGAATCCGGCAAGGACGGCTTCTGGGACGACCTTGAAAATTCACAGAAGGTCATGCAGACCATCAAGCATGACGAAGCAACTATTGAAAGCTACAATAAGCTCAACGAAAAGCTTGAAGATGCTCTTACCATGATAGAACTTACCATGGAGGAAGACGAAGACGAGGAAACGGCTCTTGAGATAAAGCACGATGCCGACCGCTTCGTCAAGGAGCTGGAGGCTATGAAGCTGACTACCCTGCTTACAGGTGAGTACGACAGCAAGAATGCCATTCTCACATTCCACGCAGGCGCAGGCGGAACAGAGGCTCAGGACTGGGCACAGATGCTTTTCCGTATGTACAATATGTGGGCTGAAAGCCACGGCTTCAAGGTAACTACTCTTGATTACCTTGACGGCGATGAGGCAGGCCTTAAATCCGCTTCGCTGCTTATCGAAGGACTTAACGCTTACGGCTTCTTAAAGTCTGAGATGGGCGTTCACCGTCTTGTGCGCGTATCGCCTTTTGACAGTTCGGGACGCCGTCACACCTCTTTTGCTTCACTTGAAGTAATGCCTGAAATGAGCGAAGCTGACACAAATATCGAGATCCGTCCCGAAGATCTGGAAATAGACTTCTACCGTGCTTCCGGCGCAGGCGGACAGAAGGTAAACAAAACATCCTCAGCAGTACGTCTTACACATATTCCCACAGGTATCGTCGTATCCTGCCAGACTCAGCGAAGCCAGTACCAGAACAAGGACTACGCAATGAAGATGCTCATGTCAAAGCTCGTTGAGATCAAGGAGCGCGAGCATCTTGAAAAAATCGAGGACATCAAGGGCGTGCAGAAGGAAATTGCATGGGGCGCACAGATACGCTCATATGTATTCATGCCCTATACTCTTGCAAAAGACCACCGCACAGGCTTTGAAAACGGCAACATAAGCGCAGTTATGGACGGCGACCTGGACGGCTTTATCAATGCTTATCTGACGGCGCTGTCCCATGGTACTTTGCAAAAGTAAACGGCGATCCCCGTGGGCATTGTCCCCAACGTTAAATTCTGTAATATATTATTGTGTAACAGCCCCCTTAAAGGGGGCAGGTTCATTTTCAGTTTTTTCCGCAGCCGTTGGTTGCACTAACTCTTTTAAAAATGCAAGCCATATTGTCTTGTATCAAAACAATATGCATGATACAATTTTATTGCATGGGACTTTCTCTATTGCAGTATGTTCCATACAAATAAAATTTGAAAGCGAGAAAATATATGAAAATTCTGACGATCATGGGAACACCGCATAAAGGAAATACAAGAGCAATAACTGATTTGTTTTTAAAGGAATTTGAATGCGTTGAAAATGAATTTGACGAGATAATTCTTCCGAATGATTTTAATGAGCTTTGCTGTGGGTGTGCAAACTGCATTTTAAAAGGAGAAGATAAATGTCCGCATTTTAATTCGGTTGAACCGATACTTAAAAAAATAGAAAATGCAGATTTAATTATAATTGCCACACCTGTTTTTGTTATGTCCTGTTCGGGCGAACTGAAAGCGTTGTTAGACCATTTGGCATACATATGGTTAGTACACAGACCAAAGGACAGTATGTTTGGCAAGGTCGGTCTTATCATTACCACAGCGGGCGGCTCGGGCGTAAAGGATACGGTCAGACTGTTGAAAAATAATATGTTTTATTGGGGAATACCCACAATTTATAATTACGGCGTTACCACCATGCAAATGGGCGGAAATTACAGCGATTACAAAAATAAAGACAAAATCAAAAAGCAGGTAAAGAATAAAGCCGATAAAATAAAAAGAAGTCTGAACAATAAAAGAGTTGGCTTGAAAACAAAATTCTTTTTTAAAATGTTTGGAATGACGCAAAAGAACGGCTGGAACAAAACAGACTCCGACTATTGGAAAAATAAAGGGTGGCTTGACGGTAAAAAGCCATATTAAAATCGGTGATAAAAATGCAGAAAATACTTGGCTATATGCGTAAAGCAATTCAGGAGTTCGACCTTATTCAGGACGGAGACAAGATCGCCGTTGGCGTTTCAGGCGGCAAGGACAGCCTTGTGCTGCTGAAAGGTCTTGTACTGCTGAAACGCTTTATAGGTATTGATTACGAGGTCGTTGCTATAACTCTTGACCCCCGTTTCGGCGGCACGGACGGAGATTATTCCTCCGTAGACGAAATGTGCAGGGAGATGGGCGTTGAATATATTCTGAAGCGCACCCATATCGGCGAGATAGTTTTCGACGTAAGGCAGGAAACTAACCCGTGCAGTCTTTGCGCCAGAATGAGGCGGGGCGCTCTTCATGACGCCGCAAAAGAAGCAGGCTGCAACAAAATCGCCCTCGGACATAATTACGAGGACGTTGTAGAAACCTTTATCATGAACCTTTTCAACGAGGGACGGCTCGGCTGCTTTGCACCGAAAAGCTATCTTTCACGCAAGGACATCACAATGATAAGACCGCTTGTGTTCGCTCCCGAAAAAGCTATCCGAAGTGCCGCAAACCGCAGCGGCATTAAAATCGTAAAATCAAAATGTCCTGCCGACGGTCATACCTCCCGCGAAAAAACTAAGCAGTTCCTTGCAGAAAGAGATAAAGCCGATAAAGGTTTCTCCGACCGCATTTTCGGGGCAATGCGCCGCGCAGGACTTGACGGATGGGGCTTCAAAGAAAAAGATTAATTCCTTGAGTTGGCTTCGATAAACTCCTTCAGACTCCTAAGCTCGTTTGCAAGAGCCGTGTTCAGCAGCTTGGATTCGGCAGCAAGCATTTCGCCGTAAGGATTTCCGTTCGTATCTTTTTCATCATTATAATGCTCTCCGAGACGTTCAAGGCGGCTGTTAATTTCATTAATTATCAGTTTTTCCGTGTTCATAAGCTAATATCTCCTTTTAAATTTTATTATCTTATTTTTCCGCACAAAAAAAGAATTATTCTCAAGAAGATTTTTGTATTAACTTTGAACGCTTTGAAAAATTATTTGGAAAACATTTTCAGCAGATTGAGCAATTTAACAAACGAAATCCTTTAGGCTGTTTTGTATTTTGTTGCTTGTGTTGAAAATATCGAATGCTGTTGACAATCACGTTTAAATAGAGTAAAATTAAATTATCTATTTTAAAGATTTGTGTAAGATTAAGGAGAAAAAGAGTATGAAAAAGATATTTAAAGCTGCTCTTGCATCAGTAATTGTCTTTATGACTGCTGCTGTCATGTCATTATGTGTTTCTGCCGAAACTGAAGACGTTGAACTTTCCGTTGTAAAAGCAAAAGCTACTAACGGAAGCTGGGGACAGTCGATTACTTATGACAGAAACTCATTTAACTGCGGAAGATTTACACCCGATACAAAAGTCATTGTTGAGTTTGAGCTTGACGGTGAATGGACTAATCCGAACATGGCTCCCGTAGAACTTGTTCTTCAGAATTATTCGACCGCAAAGCCTGAGATCTGGGCAAAGATAGCTCCGGTCGAATACGACGAAACAACCGCTACTTTCGTATATGAGGATATGATAGCTTCATACGGCAGCGATGACCTGTCAACCGTTGACAATATGTGTCTCGGTGACTGCGGAATTGTTATGACTGTAACTAAATTTACCGTTACCGCTTGCGAAAAGCCTGAAGAAACTACTACAATAGCTGAAACAACTGTTGCAGAAACTACCGCTGCAACTACAGCAGCCGAAACAACTGCTGCCGAAACAGAAACCACTCCGGTTTCCGCCGAAAAAGAAAGCAGCGGAAGTATCCCTATCGTTCTTATTGTTGTTATCACAGTAGTCGTAGCTGTTGCCATTGTTGTAACAATTATTATTATCAAAAACAAAAGACGTTTCTATTAATTTCAAAGAAATCAGACTCACGGCTGTCGGCGCAAACGCTGACAGCCCATTTTTTATTCAGGACTGTTTGTGTAAAATTTTTTTCGGGAAAATTTATGCATACCGCTTTTCCGTCCTCAAAGAAAAATTCAAAGCTTTTCATTCCTGAAATACCCGTTCCGATATTTTTACCCAAAGCTTCTTTTAAAGTCCAGAGCCGGAAAAACATTTCATCGGCAGCTTCACTTTGACGTATAAGTTCCGCCTCTGTATCTGTAAATATCCGCTTCGCAGCATTGCCGCTGTATGGACGGATAAGTTCAGCGTCAACGCCGATATTGCTTTCCGAAACCCCACACAAAACCAGTCCGCAGCAATGGCTTAAATTAAAATGCAAGTCAGGATGATCTGCAAGATATGGTTTTCCGTGAGCGCCGTGATCGATAATGTAATTTTCAATTTTGTAATGCTTTTTCAGAACAGCTCTCAGAAGTCCATGTGCAGCTTCATGCTGTTCTTTTGCCGAATCAGATTCATCAATAAAAGTGTAAAATACAGCCATACAGACCTTCTTTCTCTTCAATAATACTAAAAACCAATTAAACTGTAGACAAAAAATCTGCGCAAAACCCATATATGCAAGCTTTTGCTTGATTTTTTGTACAGTTTTTAAATGGTTTTTAGTATAAAACATAAATTGTTATTGCACAAAAAAGCCGCATAGAAAAACTATGCGGCTTTGATTATGCTGTCATAAAAATCAGAATGCTGCGTGGATAAGAAGAATAGCCTTCTTTGTGTTACCGTCAATTTTGATAAGACCCTCAGCAAGTGCGTCGTAAATATTCTTCTTGCCATTCAGAACATTCATGAACTCCTCTGCATCGGCACGGATATAAACATCATAATCGTCGTACTTATAAGGCTCAACAGAAATATTATCGCTGTCAATGTAGATATAGAAAATTCCATCGGCAGCACCGTTCAGCTCAACGTTTGCAGGGATAGGATACTTGATTTTTGTGATATCTGCGCCGGCAACCTTCTTCTTAGCTGCAGCAACAACATCCTCATAAGAGATCCCTTTTTTCTTGCTTGCTTTTTTAGCAGCAGGCTTTTCTTCGGTTTTAGCAGCCGGTTTCTTTGCAGGCTTCTTGGCAGCAGGCTTCTTGTCAGCCTTCGGAGCAGCCTCTTTCTTAGCGGCAGGCTTTTTTGCAGCCGGTTTCTTTGCAGTTTCCTGCTTAACTTCCGGTTTTACTTCTGCTGCAACAGTTTCAGCTGCTTTTACAGCACTTTCCTTAATTTCAGCAGGGGTAGTTTTTTTAGTAGTAGCCATAACATAATCCTCCTTAAAATCTGAAAAAAATTGCAATAAAAAATCAAAAGCACACTTAAACTTTATTTAAAAATATTATAACCAATTTAATAACAAATGTCAATGATAAAATGTAATTTTCTTCTTAAATTTTGCATATCCAACTAAAAAGAAGAAACTGACAAATAATAATTGTCTATTTGTGATATTTTCCCCCGTTAAGTATCTGAAAGCCGCGATAGACCTGCTCCAAAACCATCACCCTTGCAAGCTGGTGAGGAAATGTCATTTCGGACATTGACAAACGGAATCCGCACATTGCTTTTATCTCATCAGCAATTCCGCATGAGCTGCCTATAATAATATTCAGCGTACTTTTGCCTTCCACTGATATCCGGCTGATTTTCTCCGCAAACTTCTCCGATGAAAGCTGTTTGCCCTCAATGCACATGGCAATATTGAAGCAGTCCTTGCCGTTTAAATAGTTCAGCATATTTTTTCCCTCTGCCGAAAGCGCCGCAGCAATTTCCTTTTCCGACGGACGCTCAGGAAGCCTGCTTTCAGGGAGCTCAACTATATTCGGACGGCAAAACGCACCAAGCCTTTTGACATACTCTGCACACGCCTCGCGCAGATAGCTTTCTTTGAGCTTGCCGACAGTAATAAGATTCACATTAAGCATTCCGGGCAGCTCCTTTCATATAGCAATAAAACCTCCGCTTGTTTCAACAGGAGCAACATTCAGAGTATAGTCAGCATTTCTCCTGAATCTTCCGAGACAGGCAGCAACAGTATTTTCTGCAATTTCGGGAGTATTGTTCTCCTGCGAAAGATGCCCAAGAATAAGACGGGTCGTACCGCTTGCAACAAGTCTTTCGGCAAAAGCTCCGCTGTCGGCATTGGACAGATGCCCGTTCTTGCTGAAAATACGGGTTTTCAGATAGTAAGGATACGCTCCGTTCCTGAGCATTTCAATATCATAATTAGCCTCCAGCAGAACGCAGTCCGTACCCAGAAGCGCCGCAGATACATTTTCGGGAACATATCCAAGATCGGTGCATACAGCAGCAGTTTTTCCGTCCGGAAATGTAATTTTATATCCGCAGGACTCCTGCGTGTCATGAGGAGTATTAAAGCACTGCACCCTCATTCCGCAGACCTCTTCGCCGTCCTTTATCTCGCAGTAATCACCGTTGATAAGACCGCTTCCCAAAAGGTATTCCAGAGTCAGCCCCTGAGCAAAAACAGGAACGCTGATTTTTTTTGTCAGCATAGCAAGACCCTTTGTATGGTCGCTGTGTTCATGTGTAATGAAAACGGCTTTTACCGCTTCAAGAGAAAGACCGTTAAGCTCCATTGCTTTTTTCAGCCTACTGAACGAAACGCCGTCGTCGATGAGTATACCTTCATTTTTAGTTCCTATGTATGTGCTGTTGCCCTTGCTTGATGAAAACAGCGGATAGATCCTTGCCAAATCAAAGCTCCTTTTCAATTTTTAATAATATAATTTTAATGCAAAACAAGCCTGCCGTCAACTACCCCGGCAGGCTCATTAATATTACTTTTCAACGTCTGAAAGCTTGAGCAGCTCGTCCTCATCAACAATAAGTATCTCAAGGTCAACCTTGTCATTTCGGGCAACGCCCTCAAAAAATCTTGACTGCATAAGAAGATTCATATTTCCGCTGCCGGTGATAGGTTCGATCTTATCCACCGCAAGCACCTCGTCAACGAGAAGACCAAGCATCTGCACACCGTCCGAAAGTACAACTACGGTTTCCTTAAATGTGCTTCTGTAAGCGTGTTCAGACTCGTCAAGAACGGCAATAACCTTGGGAACATAATCCTCTCTTGCCTTTTTGATAAGCGCCCTTACCTTATCGGACTCTCCCTTTTCCGAAGCCTCAATAACATCATTTGCAAGTTCGTGAAGCTTTCTGTGGGGTTCTTCGACCTTTTTGATATGCAGACCTGCCGATGTATTATGCTTTATAAAGTTATCATACCATATACCAAAGGCACACTTATGCGGGTCAGTAGCAAGAATAAACGGCTCACCGGTTTCGGCACAGCGTTCAAGGGTATCTACCCAGTTTATGTGGTCTTTTTTGCGCTGTTCCATCATATTCATAAAGCTTTCTACTTCTTCGTCAACGGACGAAAAGTGAAAAGTCTTTCTCATATCAAGAAGCGGATAGACCTCTCCCCTGCGCTCAACAAGTCCGCAGTAAATATCGGGAGCTTCGGGAAGCGGAGTAATGTTAGAGGGCTTCATTTCAATGCCGTTAACATATCTGCTGTTTACGGCGTAAGCGTTTCCGCCGAGAGTAAAGATAAGCCAAGGAAGCTCGGCAATATCAACAGCTTCATTTTCGGGAGAAGCGTTTAAAATGTCAGACATATTGATCCTCCTTTAACGTTCCGGTTATTATTGTTTTTATTGTAACATATTTTTGCTTATATTTCAAGATATTTTTTCACAATTTATACAAACGCTTTTTGATAATATTACCAACAAAATTTGCCGTTAAGTAAAATTATTCCATTGAAGTCAGCATATAAATGTGTTATAATTAGGCTTATACTAAGGAAATGCCGATCAACATCAGCAATCATTTCCTAATAACCGATTGGACTGAAAAAATTTTGGATATCTACGAAGCAATGAAATATTTGAACGGCTTTTCAAAGCTCGGAAAGCCCGTTAACAACCTGCTGAGATTTGCAAGGATAATGCGTGCGCTTGGCAACCCCCAGAATAAGCTGAATTTCGTCCACGTTGCCGGAACAAACGGCAAAGGCTCAACCGTGCGTATGATCGCAAACTCGCTGACGAAAGCAGGCTATAAAACAGGCGAATTCACTTCGCCGTATATCGTGGTTTACAACGACAGGATACGCATTGACGGAATTAATATTTCCGATATGGAGCTTGCAGAGATCGTTACACAGATACAGCCCGTTATCGACGGGCTTTGCACCGACTGCTCACAGTTTGAGATCACTACTGCTATCGCATTTATTTATTTTGCGGCAAAAAAATGCGATGTTGTAGTTCTGGAAGCAGGACTTGGAGGACTTCTGGACTGCACAAACATTATAGAACGATCTTGTGCGTCGGTAATAACCTCCATTTCCCTCGACCATACAGCGATCCTGGGCGATACCATAGATGAAATTGCAAGGCAAAAAGCCGGCATAATCAAGCAGGAATGTCCTGTCGTGCTTGCACCTGCACAAAAGCGAGAGGTACATGCGCTGATGTACAGAACCGCAATGCAGTTCAACTCGCCGTTTGTTACACCCAATACCGACAGACTGAAAATTGAAAAATGCGATTATACGGGCAATCGCTTCGTTTACAAGGGTCTTACCTATATTACCTCTATGGTCGGCAGACATCAGATAGACAATGCACTTACAGCAATTGAGACACTTGATATCCTGAAGAAAAACGGCTTCAGACGTGTTTCCTATGTTCATATTTATGAGGGAATAAAATCCGCACAGGTACCCAGCAGATGCCAGATAATCCACGAGGACAAGCCATTTGTGATGATAGACGGCGCTCACAATCCGGACGGGATGAGAGCTCTTGCCGACTTTGTACGGACAATTCCCAAAACACCTAAAATCATGGTCTGCGGAATGATGGCGGACAAGGACTGGCAGACTGCGATAGGCTATATAAGCCGCTATATAGACAGAGCTGTCTGCCTTGACGGCTTTGCCCCCAAAACTGTATTTGCTCCTAAGCTTGCCGAGATGTTCAGCGAAGCGGAAGTTTCAAGCGTGAACGACGCCGTTTCAAGAGCAGTAACTCTTGCAGGCACAGACGGAATGGTCGTTATAGCAGGTTCCCTTTACCTTGCGGCTGCACTCCAGACTCACAGTAAATAAACATAAAAATAACGGAAAGGATTGATAAAATGGCAGTATATCTGGTCGATTTTGAAAATGTATCTTCCGCCGGTATTTCCGGTATACAAAAGCTTACCAAGGAGGACAAGGTTTATATTTTCTACACCGCAAATGCAGCTAATATGTCCTTTACAGCACATCTGAACCTGCTTTCAAGTCCTGCCGAGGTAATTTACTACAATGTTTCAAGCGGCGGAAAAAACGCCCTTGATTTTCAGCTTTCAAGCTTTCTCGGATATCTCATATGTCAGGGCAAGGAGAAAAACTTCTGCATTATAAGCAATGACCGGGGCTATGAGTACGTCAAAACCTTCTGGGAAAGAAGCGGTCTTGCCGCCGACATCACCATAAGCGGTTCTCCGAATATAAACCGCGCGCTGCTGCCTCTTGAAAGACCTTTTACGGCTAAGATACAGCAGGACGATAAAAACGAAGTCCTTCCGGAAACAGAACCTTCCGCACTTGAAGAAACTGCTTCTGCGGTCGCTGATGAGGTTACTGAAGCGGAAGATCCTGCTCCGAAAAGAACAGGCAGACCCAAAAACAGAAAAAAGACTTCTTCCGCCAAGCAGGAAAAAGTATTTTCAAACAGCCGTGCAAAAGTTCCGCAAAACCTTCAAAATTCTCTTGCCAAGGCAGGAGTTACCAATGACAGCGAAATATCCTCTGTTTTTGAACTGCTCAAAAGTACCGACGGAAAGCAGCAGTTTTACCGCGGCATATTGAAAATTTTCGGCATGGAGCGAGGCGTTGAGGTATACAAGGCTGTCCGTCCCGAATATACTAATCTTATGCAAATTATTGCCCAGTCTGCCGTATAATGCTTTTCTATGGAAATGCACAAAAAAAGCGGGAAATTTTCGTTATCAAAGTTTAGTTAAAATTAATTTCCGCTCTTGATATAAAACGTTTAACATGGTATAATGACTTTAATAGTGCGGACAAACTCAGCTTTGTCTGCGGTTGCTATTGTCATTAAATTTATCTGCGTGAATGCAGAATTGACCGTGATGACACGGTATAGCAGAAAGGATGGTTTTTCAGATGAAATTCGGCTTCTATGATGACGCAAACAAAGAATATGTCATTACCTCGCCAAAGACTCCTTACCCTTGGATCAACTACCTGGGCACACAGGATTTCTTTGCTCTTATCTCCAACACAGCAGGCGGCTATCACTTCTATAAGGACGCTCGTCTTGCTCGTATCACACGTTACCGCTACAACAACGTTCCTGCAGACGCAGGCGGACGCTACTTCTACATAAACGACAACGGCACAGTATGGAATCCAGGCTGGTCACCTGTCAAGACCGAGCTTGACGAGTACAAGTGCCGCCACGGTATGGGCTATACCGTTATCAGCGGCAAAAAGAACGGCCTTTCCGCAGAGGTAACCTTCTTTGTTCCCCAGAACTTCACAGGCGAAGTCCAGAAAGTTGTTCTCAAAAACGAGAGCGGCGCTCCCAAGAGCTTCAAGCTGTTCTCCTTTATCGAATGGTGTCTCTGGGATGCTCAGGATGACTCCACAAACTTCCAGAGAAACTTCAACACAGGTGAAGTAGAACTTGAAAAGAACGGCGCTGTTATCTACCACAAGACCGAATATAAGGAAAGAAGAAATCACTTTGCTTTCTATGCTGTAAATGATACTGTTGACGGATTTGATACAGACCGTGAAACCTTCATGGGCGATATCTACCACGATTTCCATAATCCTCAGACAGTTATGGACGGCAAGCCTGCAAACTCTGTTGCAGACGGCTGGTCGCCTATCGCTTCCCATTATAAGGAGATCACCCTTGCAGCAGGCGAGGAAAAGACTCTCGTATTCATGCTCGGCTATGTTGAGAATCCTTACCCC
Source organism: Oscillospiraceae bacterium (assembly GCA_051882695.1). Classification (GTDB taxonomy): domain Bacteria; phylum Bacillota; class Clostridia; order Oscillospirales; family Ruminococcaceae; genus RGIG8773. The sequence goes on from JBJESH010000061.1 coordinate 14,964, forward strand.
GAAAAGTTCAATGCAGACGGCACAATGAACAAGTCCAAGGCTTATGAGATGATGGCTAAGTACGACACAGCCGAAAAGGTTGACGCAGCACTTGCCGAGCTTAAAAAGACATGGGACGAGCTGCTTGCAAAATACACTCTCAACTCTCCCGACGAAAAGCTCAACAGACAGGTCAACATCTGGAACCAGTACCAGTGTATGGTTACATTCAATATGTCCCGTTCCGCTTCTTACTTTGAAAGCGGTATCGGACGCGGCATGGGCTTCCGTGACTCAAACCAGGATCTCCTCGGCTTCGTTCACCAGATACCCGAAAGAGCAAGAGAGAGAATTCTCGACATTGCCGCTACTCAGCTTGAGGACGGCGGAAACTACCACCAGTATCAGCCTCTTACCAAAAAGGGCAACGACGCAGCAGGTACTAACTTCAACGATGACCCGCTTTGGATGATCCTTTCCACAGCCGCTTATATCAAGGAAACAGGCGACTACGATATCCTCAAGGAAATGGTCGACTACAAGAACGATCCTGCTCTTGCACAGCCCCTCCTCGACCACCTGAAGAGAAGCTTCTACCACGTTGTAAACAACAAGGGTCCTCACGGTCTGCCACTTATCGGACGTGCTGACTGGAACGACTGCCTCAACCTTAACTGCTTCTCCCGTGTTCCCGGCGAAAGCTTCCAGAACACAGCTTCAAACATTGCCAAGGAAGTTGACCCCGAAACAGGCAAACCGCTGAACGAAGAAACAGCCGAGTCCGTAATGATCGCAGGTATGTTCACATATATCGGACCGGAATACGTTGAGCTTTGCCGCAGAATGGGCGACAATGCCGAAGCTGACAAGGCTCAGGCTGAGATCGACAAGATGAAGGAAGCTATCGTTAAGTACGGCTGGGACGGCGAATGGTTCCTCCGTGCATACGATGCTTACGGCAAAAAGGTCGGCTCTCACGAAAACGAAGAGGGCAAGATCTTTATCGAACCTCAGGGCTTCTGCGTAATGTCCGATATCGGCGGCAAGGAATTCACCGAAAAGACTATGGCAAGCATCGACAAGTACCTCGGCACAGAGCACGGTCTTGTTCTTAACAATCCTGCATTTACAAAGTACGTTGTAGAATACGGCGAGATCTCCACATATCCCGGCGGATACAAGGAAAACGCAGGTATCTTCTGCCACAACAACGCATGGATCATGTGCGCTGCCGCTCATGCAGGCATGGGTGACCTTGCATTCGACTACTACACAAGAATTGCTCCCGCATATCAGGAGGATGAAAAGCTCCACAGAACCGAGCCTTATGTTTACGCTCAGATGATCGCAGGTAAAGACGCTAAGCGTTTCGGCGAAGCTAAGAACAGCTGGCTCACAGGTACTGCTGCTTGGAACTTCGTTGCTATCTCCCAGTACATTCTTGGTATTATCCCCGATTACAACGGCCTGAAGATCGACCCGTCCATTCCTAAGAGCTGGGACGGCTACACCGTTTCACGTTTCTACCGCGGCGCTACATACAACATTAAGATCGAGAACCCCGACCATGTTTCAAAGGGTATCAAGTCTGTAACTGTTGACGGCAAGGCAATTGAGGGCAATGTTCTCCCGAACTTTGACGGCGGCGTTCACGAAGTTGTAGCCGTAATGGGCTGATAAAATTTAAATTTCCATAGTTTTTTAACAAAAACATATAAAGATCCGCCTTTGATATTTGTGGTCAAAGGCGGATTTGCATTTCTTTTAACAACAAAAAGCCTGAGAAGATTTCAGTCTTCTCAGGCTTAATTTCTGTATGGATACAGCTTACATTTTATCAACGCTCTTTATGCGGTATCTCTTTTTGCCGCCGTGAACGACCTTCAGCTTGCGGTTGTTCGGCATAATATCGGGAAGCGCCGTAAACAGCAGCAGTCCCGAATTGAACGTGCCGGCAAATGAGCCGTCTGCCACACCGCCGCCGGCAGATACATCGTTGATATGATCCTTATATATTACGATGGCATAGGGTGAAAAGCTTGTACATTTGAACTGAACACACCATACATTATCAATATCCACTATTGCACACGGCAGAACTTCCAGCCTTTGGTCAGAAGACTCAAACCACTCAACCTCAGTGATCTCCTCAACGTCGGGATTGTCATTGATATGCACTACAGTAATGTAATCACGGTATGCTATCAGCTTATCGGGTATAGGCATGGTTATGGTCACACTGTAGCCATCATTCGGAGCAGTCTCAATGAGAGTGCCCTCCTTGTAGATACTGATGTCAAACGGATAGATTATAAAGCTGCTCAAGCCGTCAGCATAATGCTTCAGCACTTCTTTAACAGCATTTGTCGATTCCTTATTTGTAGTAAAATAAACATCAACCGACTCGTCAAATGCGTCGTGGTTTGCCTTTGCGGAAATGTACTCGCTGTGTGAAATGCCATAAGGCGTTGTACCCTTAACATTCAGAGTTCTGTCAACATCGGTCGTAGAACCTGCTGTCGGAATTGCCGAAACAGCAATTGAATACTCACCATAGTAACGCTCACCGTTTATTGTCTTAAAGGGTGCGATCATGTATGTGTATTTCTGACCGTTTTTCAGACCTATATGTGAATACTTTGTCTGGCTGGTAACGGTTATCGGCTCAAACTCCATCGTTTGGGTGTTATATAGATAAACCACATAACCCTCTGCTCCCGTCACCTTTGACCACGACAGATCTATCTGGCGATTTCCTGCCGTAGCTATAAGGTCTATCGCCGCATTAAGTGAAATTCCTATAGTAACGGTTATAGACTTGGTCGGATCACTGTATGTGCGGACTCCGTTTACAGTTTTATATGCAACAAGATAGTACGTCCATATATCGCCGTTGGAAAGTCCGGTATGCTGATATTTTGTTTTGCTTACGTCAAACTGAAGAGTCCTTCCGCCCGAATAAGCATAGAGGATATAGCCTTCTGCTCCGTTGGATTTAGACCAGCTTAAATCGACCTTTCCGTCAGTAGTAACGGCAGCAAAATCCTTGGGAGAATCAAGCTTATCGCCTACTATGATCGAAACGGTAATAGACTCCTGACTGTAAACCCGTTCATCGCTTACGTCCTTATATGCTATAACATAATAGCTGTAATAATCTCCGTTTGCAAGACCGGTATGAGTAAAGCCCGGCTTGCTGAGATCTATCTGCTGCCATGCACCGTTCTGCTTTTGGAAGTAAAGGATATAACCATGCGCACCATCGACCTTTGACCAATCGACCTGTATCATGCCATCCTTAGTAGAAAGCTTCAGATCCTGAGGTATACCGAGTTTTTCTCCTACTGTAATGGATTTTTCTGATGTGGGAGCACTTTCAACTCTCTGATTAAAACCATTGTCAACTATTTTATAAGCAATAACATAATAAGTGTATGTGTCATTATTTTTCAGGGGCTTGTGAGTATATCCGGGCTTACTGAGACTACTGAAGCACTTCCACTCTCCGCTGCCCTGACGGTAATAAAGGTCATAACCGTCAGCATCTTTTACAGCCGACCAGTTTATCTTTATCAGACCATCCTGTGTGGTAAGTTCAAAATCTGTCGGTGTAGCAAGCTCAGTGCCCACAGTTACAACACGCGAATCACTGAAATTACTGAACAGCTTTGTAGGGTCCTCCGTATTATCGGAAGCAACGTTAGTATATGCCTTGATACGGTATGAATACTGATCGCCGTTCATAAGGTTTTCGATGGTGTACTTTGTTACATCTCCAACATCGATATATCCGCAGTCGCCGAGTCCTGCGGTAGAATTATCATAATTTTTCAGCTTTTCAATATAAATTCTGTAACCGCTTGCATTTGAAACCTTTTTCCACTCAAGTGTTACCTTGCCGTCAACTGTGCTTACGGTCAGATTGCTTGGCTGACCGAGAACTGCATTTATCATTCCCATAGTGGAAGAAACAGGACCGTAAAGCTTCTTTGCACCGCTTCTGTCAGCGTCAACATACGGGAAAATATAGTAATAATAAGCTTTGTCGTTTACAAGCGGATTGCGCTTTGCGTCATATTTATCGGTGTATGTATTATCACTGTTGGGGCTGAGCTGCTTTGCTTTGCCCTGAGCCTCCATGTCCATGATGTACTTATAGAACATCCACGAATTTGTTTCCTCATTGAAATAAACCGGATTTCCGCTTGAATCGACTATCGAGGTGATATCGGACTCGCTGAATTCCGTTTCGCTCCTAAACAGATAATAACCGTCAACATTGCTGTTTCTCGGTGCTTTCCACTCGACTTCCAAAGTGTCCTTTTCATTTGATGTAACAGTGAAATCCGTTATCTTTGCAGGAGGAATAGATACAGTCTTTTTTCCCGTAGTAGTCGTTTCATCACCGCTGGTAATAATACCCGGCTTGTTATCCTCATACTGATTGCCGGTAAACAGGTTTCTGTATGCCTTAACATAGTATTTGTAAATTTTTCCGTATTTTATAGTATTGTCACGATAAACTATCGTTGACCCGCTTACAGCACTTGAAGCATTTGGATCGTCAACATGGCTGTCAGCGGAAATATAGTCCAGCATCTCATATTTTTCAGTGCTGCTGCCGGAATAGCTTATTTCAGTCCTGTAGATAACATAACCGTAAGGCAGAGCGCCTGTTATATTATCACGGGATGTATGGAACCATTTAAGAACTACTTCTCCGTTTCTTTCATCATATTCGGCTGATTCGATGGACACTGCAGGAGTAATTTTTCCGTTAGGCTGTCCGGGAGCTGCAAAGGATTTCTTTCCTTCTACACGCTTCGTACCGTTGCTGTAGTATAAATTATTTCCGGAATCGTCCTGGACCGGGACCTGCGCGCCGGTATTCGGGTCGGTCGTATATGCCTGTACATAAGTGCTGAGACTTATGCATGGAATAACAAAAAATGTATATGTTGTATCATCCGCAAGATTTTGCAGCAGCATTGTGGTTCCGGAATATTTATCATTGATTATAACATCGGATACCGTATCGGTGCTGTATCCAACAATATATGAGCAGCTTCGGTTCGACTCAAAGCCGGCAGGAGCACGCCACGAAAGCTCTGCGCTTCCGTTTGCGAAATTTGCATTAAGACTTGTGACCGCAGCTATCTTTGCAAGAGCATAGTCGTTTTTATCAAAATAATAGCTGTTGGTATCATCAACACAGGTCGCAAGCTGAAGCTCATTGAGCCGCCAGTATCCGTCGCCGTCATCATCCGCAAAAACCGTAAGGTCGGCAACAGGCACTATCATCATTACAAACGACGCCGCCAGCACTGCCGAAAGAAGCCTTCCGAAAAACGGCTTTTTAACATAAACGATATCGTCCTGTCTGCGTGTACGGAGCTTTTCCTCACGTTTCATTCCAAGAAAATTTCCGTGCTTGTCCGAAAGCGCCATATCAACTGTACACAGAACAGCATACCACAGCTTGACAAACAGCTCAGCTATTACACAGGGAAGCCACAAAAGCCTGTTTCGTTCACGTTTTGCCCGCAGTCTGCGCAGCATTTCCTTTTTGGTATTAAAATTCAGCATAAATACCTCCGATTATTGTAAAACGGGGTGTTTTGGACCCGTAAAAATATTTCAGCCGACAATTATCCATTCTTCATAATAATACCATATTTACGCCTAAAAGTAAAGCAGTTTTTCCGCACAATATTGCACAAAATTATACATCATTCATAAATAAATTGTATAAAAATCACATTTGATGTTTTACCACGCCGTATTCATCATCAAGGCGGTAATAGGGACAGTCATAGTTTGAACCGCTTAAAAAGCGTCCCATTTCGTCCTCGTCGAGATTCACCATGCATACATAGCACTCATAATCCTCGTCGTAGACATAGTTCGTACAGCTTTCACAGTTTGTCATTATCAGTTTTCCTTTCAAGATCTTATTTCAACGGGCTTGTTTATCTCCATGCTTTCGGGAGTGACTATGCAGTCGTATGCAAGTATGTTTACTCCGCTTTCCGCAGCTGAAATAAGCGCGTCCGAAAATTTCGGGTCTGTAACACGGTTTGGGGTAAAATATTTCACTCCGTTCATCTGTATCACAAGCAGCAGATACGCTTCATAGCCATCGTCCATACATTTTATAAGCTCGGAAACGTGCTTTGCTCCCCGTTCGGTCGGTGCGTCCGGAAACATTACTATACCATCGTTTTCAAGGGTAACACCCTTTACTTCAAGCAAAATTTTTCTTCCGTCCTCTTCAATATAAAAATCAAAGCGTGAATTGCCGTACTTATACTCAGCACGGATATTTCCGGAAGGAAAAAGCTTCGGAAGGAACTCTGCTGCAGCAATATTCGGCGCATAGCTGTCCATATTTATCAGACGTTCACCCTTTTCAACCGCCACAAGGTCGAAACGGGTCTTTCTTGCAGAATTTTCCGCGCGTTCAAGATAAACTGTACATCCTTCGGTAAGAAGCTCTCTGCACCGCCCCGTATTTTTCACATGACATTTTTCAATGCGTCCGTCAATTTCGGCATAAGCGATAAATCTGTTCGGACGGGAAAGAAATTTTCCTTTTGAGATTCTTTTGTAATTCATATACCTGCTCCGGAATCGTTCATATTTTTAATGATATCAGCCTAACACATTAACAGCTTGTTGTCAATAGCTCCGATATTCATAAACCACATATTTTAAACATACAATTATACTCAGACCCGACATTTGCAAATTTAATGAAAATGTATGGACAGCCGAACTTATTTGTGCTATACTGAAAATACTCGGCAATTAATTTGCCAATATTTTTTTGGAAGTGACTTTATGATAAAACTGCTTACAAAAACCTTTATAAAGAACAGTGAAAATACCTCTGATAAAACCGTGCGTCAGAATTACTGCATACTTGGCGGCGTTCTGGGCGCAATATGCAACCTTTTTCTGTTCGGACTCAAGCTTGTCATCGGTACACTTATGAACAG
>JBJESH010000062.1:0-5559 GCA_051882695.1 Oscillospiraceae bacterium
CTTGGGGGTGTTTTTGAGTAGGTACTCATAAGCGTCCTGCTCGTATTTCAGACAGCACATAAGCCTTCCGCAGGTGCCGGAGATTTTCGTTGGGTTAAGTGACAAGCCCTGCTCCTTAGCCATTTTGATGGAAACGGGCTGGAACTCTCCAAGAAAGCCTTTACAGCAGAACTCACGTCCGCATATTCCAAGACCTCCGAGGATCTTCGCTTCGTCACGGACGCCTATCTGCCGCAGCTCTATCCTTGTTCTGAACACCGAAGCAAGGTCCTTGACAAGCTCACGGAAGTCCACTCTTGTTTCAGCTGTAAAATAGAACAGCAGCTTGTTGTTGTCGAAGGTACATTCAACGTCCACAAGCTTCATATCCAGCTTATGGGCGGCAATTTTCTCCTGACATATCTTAAAAGCATTCTGCTCCTTGGCCTTGTTCTGTTCAAGTATCTTCATATCCTGCTGATTTGCAAGGCGGATGATAGCTTTAAGCGGTGCAGTAATTTTGCTGTCATCAACTTCACGGTTAGGCATGACCACCTCTCCGCACTCGACTCCGCGGGCAGTTTCGACAATAACAAGACTGCCCTCCTCCGCTTTTATTCCTGCCGGAGAAAAATAATAAACCTTTCCGGCACTTTTAAATCGTACTCCAATAATTTCAGTCATATAGACAGTATTTCCTTTCTCAGCCCATAACGGCGCAGGCAAGCGCCGCCATTTCGGGCGGTACATTCATATTCATTCCGCAGCGGGCAACAGTCCTGCCGATAGCTTCATGTATAGCCTCGGCACGGTTTACGCTGATTTTTCTCGACAGCAGCTCCGCACCTTTCGGGTCGCAGCCGATAAGAGGAGCTGTACCTAACCGCATAACGCAGGCATCGCGGATAACTTTGTCAGCAAGCTCTAAAACAAGCTTTATGCGGCTGCGGTTCTCGCCTATTTTGTGCAAAGCGGTCAGCAGACCATATTCGTTACCCGAAGCTATTGCGGCTATGATCTCACGGCATAGCGCAATATTTTCGGCAGTTTCGCCGCCATTCAGATATTCCACGCAGCTGCCGATATTCCCGTGGCAGCATTCCACAGCTTCATTTATATCCGAAGCAGCGAAGCCCATGTCCGCAAGAGCCGCACGGCATTCATCCTCTGAACATTCGGGAATGCCTATCGTAATTACTCTTGACAATATCGTTGGCAGGAAAACGCTTCTGCTCACGGCAGTAAAGATAAAATACGCTGTATCGGGAGGCTCTTCAATAAGCTTCAGCATAAGGTTCTGGGTTCTTTCCTCAATGCTTTCGCAGTCGGTGAAAATATAGACCTTAGCGTCGCAATCGTTGGGTGCAACATATGCGTCGGAGCATACAAAGCGCATGGTTTCAACGTTATAGATCTGCTTTTTACCGGACTTTTCGGGTTTGATAACGTCCGGATGGGAATTTGAAAGAATACGCCTGCAATGTCTGCATTCGCCGCAGGCATTTCCGTTTTCGCAAAGCAGGGTCATAGCGATGTAATCTGCCGAGATCTTTTTTCCTGCGCCACGTTCTCCCGTCAGCAGAAAAGCGTGTGCCATTCTTCCGCTGCTTTTCATAGCGGTAACGGCTGAAACAAGCGAATCCTTTGAATAAAGCTTTATCATACTTTCTCGAAACGTTCAACGTCAGTAACGAAAATCGTTGCGCCGCCTACTGAGACCTCAATGGGAAAGCTTGCTCCGCCGTGCATTTCAGCGCCTGCGATATTCGCCGCAGGAACATACTGCTTTCTTCTGCGTGAGCGCTCGGTAATTATACCGATGACCGTATCTACCTTGTCAGCGTCGGCACAGATGAGAAAAGTAGTGTTTCCGGACATAAGGAAGCCGCCTGTTGAAGCCAGCTTAGTAGCGGAAAATCCTGCCTTTGTCAGCGCCGAAGAAACGTCGTGGCTGTCGTCGTTATTAACAATAGCGTAAATAAGTTTCATAAATATGTTATGTCTCGGAAGAGAGACATATCCTCCTTTATCAAGAAGATAAAAATGTATACAAACTTATTTTATCACATTTACTTTAAAAATGCTATACATTTTCAAAATTTTTATTACATTTTCGTCAATAATTTCTCCCGGAGCGACAACAGGGACGCATGGTGGGCATACCGTAACGCTTTCTGCGGCGGTCCTTCCAAGGGCGCTGTCTGTATCAACCGTTTCTTTTTCGGCAAAAAACGCCTCACGGGGCAGGACAGCACGCTTCGGTTCGCACATAGTATACTCGGGAGGACGAAGCAGTATCCTCGGACACATAAGCATTTCAGTAACTTCGGTCAGCCTTGCGAAATCATCTTCCGTACTTGAAGCTGACATCATAAGCACAGTATGAGTCTCGTCAGCATATTCAGGCTCGATACCGCCCGACCGCAGCTGCTCCGCAAGATGATAACCCGTAAGTCCGCAGGGAATAGGATAAAATGTTATTTTCAGAGGCTCCGCAGCCCTTGAAACGCAAAGGTGCGAAAAATGCTCACGGAAGCTTTTTACACGGCTTGCCGTTACCGCAAGGTCTTTTCTGAAATCCCCGTCAAGATATTTATTGCAAAGGTCAAGGCTTGCCATTATCAGGTAACTCGGACTTGTACTGCCGAAAAGAGCCATATTACGTTTGATTTCGGGAATGAATCTTTCATTTCCCACATGAAGATATGCACCGCCCGTAAGCACGGGAAGAGTCTTGTGTGCCGAGTCGCAGCACATATCTGCTCCAAGAGCAATAGGGTGAATATTCTCTTCAAGAAAAGCCAGATAAGCGCCGTGGGCGTTGTCAACAAGCAGCGGTAGTCCGTGTTTGTGGCAAATCTCTGCGATTTCCCTGACGGGAGCAAGTCTGCCAAGATAGTCCGGAGAAGTGATAAACACGCAGGAGGGCTTTTTCTCGGCATATTTCAGTATTGCCATTTCAATCGCTTCGGGAGTAATATTCCCCGACACGACAGAACCGTTCTCATATTCGGGATAGACCCAGCAGGGTTCAAGTCCAAGCAGCACGCAGGAGTTCATTACCGCACGATGGGAATTCCTTGCGCAGATAAAAGCGCTGTCCTTTTTGCACACAGCGGAAAGCATTGCCTGAATACAAAGGGTCGAGCCGCCTGCCGAGTAAAACGTTGCTTTTGTACCAAAAAGCTTTGACGCATTTTTCTCACTTTCGGCAATAATGCCTTCCGCCTCAAAAAGCACATCTGCGCCCTTTATTTCGGTTATGTCGTAGGAGAAAGCTGCTTCAAAGCCGCAGTTAACTCCCCTGCCCTTGTGACCGGGCATATGTCCGCGGACTGTTCCGCTTGTTTTGTATTTTTCAAGAAAATCATAAATCGGCGTTGTCATCTGAGTCCTCCAATTTAAATAAAATACTTCATTTTTTCCATAATATTTCTTCTGCCCCGTGAGATAGTCCTTGATACCGTGGAACGGTTTACCCCAAGCTTTTCTGCAATTTCTGGAATATTCATCCGCTTGAAATAGTAAAGACCTATCATAAGCCGCTGCCTTTCGGTAAGCTCGTTTTCTATAACGTTCCGCATAATTTTCAGCATAAGGCGGTGCTTGTCGCTGTTGCTTGACTCACCGTTTCCCATAAGCTCTTCAAGTCTTTTGTCGGCGCAGAACTCGGCTTCTCCAAGGAAGTCGCTTCTCAGGCGTTTCTGCACTGTTCATCCACCCCGCAGCCGGCATAATCATATATTTCTCCGATAACGTCAAGCATATCGTAAAGCTCCTGCTCAAGCATTGACTTGCGGCGCAGAAGGTCTTCGCGCTCGATGGTTTCAAGAGTACCTTTAAGCATAACGTTTATCTGCCCTATACGTTCCCGAAGAGCAGCTTCAGAGCGTTTATATTCAATCAGCATTTCCATGTATCCGTTCATTGTGTACTTTCCTCCGTTCCAATCGACTCAATTATGATCCATTGTCCGCAGGCAGGATATTTTTACCCTCGGGGACGGGCAGAATATCCTGTCAAATTCCCTACTTTTAATTATAATATTAAAACATTTGTTCGTCAATAGGAAATCGAAAATTTGTTTCGTTTTGTAAATTGTACACAAAAATCGGGTTCGGAATTTTCAGCTTAGAAGCCCATATTTTTCAAATCGTTTATTATGCCGAGATAAAGACCGGTAATGTCGTTTTCTGACACATCTCCGCTGCTGAGGGGAAGCCTGTGTCTGCGCATATCCACTTCATCGCAGTGGGAAACGCCGCGTCTGCCGATGCCACGGTATACTCCTCTGAAATTTGTCCATTGTACTGCTCTCGGAGCAAGCAAGCCGTCGTTTTCGCCCTCGATGCTGTTTACCGCCAGCCAGGGAATAAACATTGTCATATCGGAAGTAGCCTTGTTCATTACAAAGCCGTAGCTCTGATAATAGACCCTTGGGTCGTCGGGATTTTCGGCATTGAACTTCTCTGCGGAATCAGTTCTGAAAGTATTGACAGCGCTGTATGTGTCGGGAGATTTGTCGCCAAGGATACCAAACCACAGGTCAACCGCCTTACATCCCAATTTTACTATCGGAGCAGGAAATTTAAGAAGCTTATCAACGGTAATCGAGCCGTTATGCGGTGTGGAAAGAGTAGTCAGCGAAGCGATTTTTCCGCCGTATCCCATAGTCGAGATAAGATATCTTGCTTCAAGTCCGCCTTTTGAATGTGCGATAATATTCACCTTTTCAGCGCCCGTCTGTTCAAGGACTTTGTTCAGGCTTGCTTCAAGCTGACGGGCGTTGCTTTCAACGGAGCCGTTGCTGTCCTGACCGCCGAAGTAAATATCAGCGCCGTTTTCTCGCAGTATTTGGGGTATTCGTCCCCAGTAGCAAAGCCTTTTGCGGTCACGGAAGCCCATTCCGTGAACCATCAGTACCGGATATTTCAGCGCAGCAGTCATGCAGACCCTCCATTCCATATATTATATATTATATAATATCATATGAAAAAACATTTGTCAATAGCATTTTGCAAATCTTGAAAACGGAAATTAATATGATGATATGCTCACGGCAAAGTTGATACTGCTCCGAAGGCAACGCTTGACAATGGCAGCGGAAGTGGTATAATAAAAGCAAATAACAAAGAAACGGCGGTAAAAGATTTGCTTAGCATTGGAAAAATTGATATTGATAAGTATCAACCAGTTACATCTGCTAAAATAATTACAGACCAAGTTATTTTAACAAATAATCAGAAAGACCATATTATTCAAAGAAGAGGAAAAGAATTTTACGATGAATATTCACCTCTCTTCGCAGATATTATTGCTGACCCCGATTACATATTCAAAGACAAAAGCCCTAATACTGCATTAGTTTCTAAAACTGTTTCATATAACGGAACAGCAGTAAATATTGTCTTAAGAATAACCGTTGAAGGAGAAGACCCAAGTTACAAAAATTCTATTATTACCGCAGTAAAAGAAAGCCAAAAACGATTTGCTCAAAGGTTAAGAAATAACAAGCCAATCTACAGATGTAGGTTTGTCAATGATGCGTTACAAAGATTTCAGAAAACTTCGCCGTTGGTT
>JBJESH010000063.1:0-5547 GCA_051882695.1 Oscillospiraceae bacterium
AGATATACCTTTCGGGCAAGCTTTGAAAGATAAAGAGCATCTCCCAAAGCCGTATCTCCGCCGCCGATAACGGCAACGTCCTTGTCCTTGTAAAAAGCGCCGTCGCAGACCGCACAGTATGATACTCCCCTGCCCGAAAATTCAGCCTCTCCATTTATTTCAAGCCTGCGGTGAGAAGCTCCTGCCGCATATACTACAGTCTTTGAAATGAAGGAATTTCCGTCGGAAAGAGAAATTTTATATCCTCCGTTTTCGGGTATTATCTCTGTGACCTCACCCTCGATAAACTTTGTACCGAGAGCCTCGGCGTGTGCTCTGAATTTCTCGCCTAAATCAAAGCCGCTTTCGCCGTACAAGCCAAGATAATTATCCACACGTTCGCTTTCGGCTATCTGACCCGTGCCGAGATAATCTTTCTCAATTACGGCAAAATCCAAGGCTGCGCGCTTTGCATAAACCGCTGCGGAAAGTCCTGCCGCACCGCTACCGATTATTATGATATCATACATTTTCATCAATCCTGTTCTATGGTCAAGTCCTCGTTCTCCGCAGCATTGCCGCTTATCTTAAATGAATTAAGCACAGGATTCTCCCTGTCCATAAGCGAAAGAATGAGGTAGCTTGCCTTGCTGTCGTAAGCAAGGCGTTTATCCTCCTCGGAAGGTCTGGAGGGAGATTCCGGATGAGAATGCCAGTTGCCAAGAGGCGTAAGTCCGTTTGCTCTCATATCCTTTATTGCCGCAAGCTGCTCCTTCGGGTCAAGAGTAAAATGCTCGTTGGAATGGTCTGTATTGGTAAGGATATAGACCTTTTTTATCGCCTTTCCGCTGTCGGTCATCTCTCCTGCAATAAGTCCGCAGGCTTCCTCGGGAAGAACGCTTTCGGCATGCTTTAGGATTTTCTCAAAATCCGATTTTTTCAGAGTTATCATAGTTTAAAATCATTCCTCATTTGTAATACTAAACACCAATAAAACTGTAGACAAAAAATCTTCGCATAATCCATATACACAAGCTTATGCTCGATTTTTTGTACATTTTTTAATTGGTGTTTTGTATAAGATGAACGCCGTCGCATTCATGCTGCTCATAGTCGATAAGCTCGGTAATGGTTGGGTGCTCTCCGCAGACAGCGCATTTTGATGTGTCCGTCGGAAGCTTTACCTTGCGGAACTCCATTGTAAGAGCGTCATATGTCAGCAGATAACCGGTCAAAAGCTCTCCCTGACCGATAATGTATTTTACCGCTTCCATTGCCTGCAGGCTGCCGATAACGCCGCCCATTGCGCCGATAACGCCTGCCTGCTTACAGGTAGGAACGGCGTCCTTTGGCGGAGGATTTTTGAAAACGCAGCGGTAGCAAGGACCCTGACCGGGAACATATGTCATAAGCTGTCCTTTGAAGCGGATTATTCCGGCATGAGAAAATGGCTTCTTAGCCATTACGCAGGCGTCGTTGATAAGAAACTTTGCAGGGAAATTATCCGTGCCGTCGATAATAAAATCGTAATCCGCAATCAGCTCCATGATGTTTTCGCTTGTAACGAATGTACGATAGGTCTTTACCGTAACGTCCGGGTTTATAGCCTCCATGGTTTCCTTTGCGGACTGTACCTTTGCCTTTCCGATGTCGGCAGTTGAATGGATTATCTGCCGCTGGAGATTTGAAAGATCCACCTCATCAGCGTCGGCAATGCCTATCGTTCCTACACCTGCCGCCGCAAGATACATTGCCGCAGGAGCGCCTAAACCGCCTGCTCCGATAATGAGGACCTTTGCGTTAAGAAGCTTTTTCTGCCCCTTTGCGCCTACCTCTTTAAGTATAATATGACGGGAATACCGTTCAAGCTGTTCATTGGTAAAAACCATTACTGACCGCCTCCCATAAAGTACAGAAATTCAACGCTGTCTCCGTCCTTGATAACTGTTGTTTCAAATGCGCCGCTCTCAACAAAATCGTCGTTTATCGTTACCGTAACATACTGGGGAGTTTCAACATTCTCCTGCTCAATAAGCTTTGCAACGGTAGTGCCGTCTTCATATTCCTTTTTTACACCTGCAACTGTAATAGTCATAAAATTTACTCCTTATACTATTTTCTAATCGACCTAATAGACTTTGTCTATTAGGAATTAGTATTATAACTTATCTATTTCCGATATTATGTCGGATTTTTTCAATGCCCCGATTTTTCGTAAAGCTTTTGTGCCGTTTTTGAAAAATATCAATGTGGGAACAGACTGTACCTCGTATTTTTCTGCAAGCTCTGTATCAAAATTGATATTTATCTTTACAAGCTTGATTTTTTCACTATACTCCTCTTCGATTTCCGCAAGTACGGGTGAAAGTCTTTTGCAGGGCACGCAGCTGTCCGAATAAAAATCCGCAATGACTGTTCTGTCGGCACCGAGTACCTCCGCTTCAAAGTTTTCTCCGTTTACTCTTACTGCCATTCAATCGCCAACCTTCTTTACGATCAGGGTATATGTACCGTCCTCGTTATTGATGAGTTTTAATATCTGATGTCCCTCTTCCTTAATGCTTCTGGGAACATTCTGAACAGGTTCGCCGTCGTTCATTTTTACCGCGAGTATCTGCCCGTCGTCAAGCTCCTCAAGAGCGACCTTTGCTTTGACAAATGTAGTCGGGCAGACCACATCGGTTATATCAACATTATCGTCAATGTTAAAATCCAAATCAGCCATTATATACCTCCAGAATTTTATCTGTAAATTTTTCTTTGCCCACGCGGTCAAGAGTGAACTTAAAGCGCTCGCCGGGATTTGCATTCTCGGCAAAAAATTCAATTGCCGCATCGCATATCGCCATAAGCTTTTCCTTATCCTCGATAAAAGGAATAACCGTTTCTCCCTTGTTTATGCTGTTGCCGAAAAGTCCGCCGAAGGAAACGATATAGCCGTGGACTGTATCCCACGCCTCGGTAGGGCAAGCCTTGAAGCACCTGCCGCAGAAGTTGCATTTGCTCTCGTCAACGGTAATTTTTCCGTCCTTTATCTCAATTGCGTTTGTACGGCACGCCTTTTCGCATACTCCGCAGTTAATGCAGTCGCCTTCACGCCATCTGACTTTTATGCCGCCTTTGATCCCAAGGTCGTTTTCTTCGGCTTTAAGGCAGTTGTTCTGACATCCTGTGATGCCGAACTTGAACTTGTGGGGAAGCTCCCTTGCGAAATATCTTTCATCAAGTTCCTTTGCAAGAGCATATGTATCAATACATCCGCTGGGACAGATCGCCTCGCCCTGACAGGCGGTAACGGTTCTTACTCTCGGACCGCATACGCCCGGTTCAACGCCGCCGTCTTCTAAAGCCGCCTTTACCTCGTCGATATCGTCAAGCTTGATAAAGGGGATCTCAACGCTTTGTCTCGACGTAAGATGAACGTGGCCGTCACCGAATTTTTCAGCGACCTCAGCTATTTTTGCAAGCTGAACTGCCGTGAGATTTCCTCCCACAACACGAAGTCTGAGAGAAAAATTATTTTTCTGCTTCTGGCGCATAAAACCGCCCTTTTTTAATGTTGCATAATCAACAGCCATATCATGAGCCTCCAAACCTTATATTTTTTCGATCGCCTGCTTGAAATCACCGATCAGATCATCTATATCTTCAATGCCTACGCTTATTCTTATGGTATCATCATAAACGCCTGCGTTTGCTTTCTGCTCATCATTACTGTGAGTATATATCGTGCTGGCAGGATGGATAACAAGAGTTCTTACATCGCCTATATTTGTTGCTATAGAAGCGTATTTCAGATTGTTTATCAGCCTAAACGCTTTTTCCTTGCTGCCTGCCCGTACAGTAATTATTGCACCGCCCATTCCTTTGAGCTGTTTCTCTGTCAACTCGTGATACGGGCTTGAAGCAAGCGCAGGATAATTGACCTTTACCCTGCCGTCAGCTTCAAAATACTCTGCAAGCTTTTTCGCATTATAACAAAGACGCTCCATCCGCAGACCGAGAGTTTCAAGTCCGACTGAATTAAGGAACGCATTCATTGGCGCAAGACAGCAGCCGGTATTACGCCAGATACCATTCCGCAGCTTTGCAAGATACGCAAATTTTCCGTATTTTTTATATTCACTGAAACCGCTGTATCTTTCAGTATCCCAATTGAAATTGCCGCTGTCGATTATAACGCCGCTTATTGCATTTCCGCCGCCGTTTATGTACTTTGACGAAGAATGCACCACGATGTCAGCGCCGTAATCGAAAGGATTTATCAGATATGGAGTTGCAGTCGTGCTGTCGATGATAAGCGGAATCCCATGTTTGTGTGCAACCTCTGCAACCGATCTTATGTCAACAACATTCAGCTTAGGGTTTCCGATAAGCTCGGTGAACACCGCTTTTGTTTTATCGGTAATAAGCTTGGCTACGCTTTCGGAAGTTACCTCGTCGGTAAATTTTGCTGTTATCCCGAACGCTTTCAGGTCGCCGAACAGATCTATCGTGCCGCCGAAAAGAGTAGAACCGGCTATCACTTCGTCACCGGACTGCAAAATGTTCAGAAGCGACATTGTTACCGCGGCCATGCCGGATGAACAGGCAACTGCTCCGATACCGTTTTCAAGGGCGGCTATTCTTTTTTCAAAAGCTTCGACAGTGGGATTGCTTATTCTTGTATAAGCATATCCGGGAGCTTTGTTATTGAATATGGCTTCAAGCTTTTCGGCCGATCCGTGAGCAAACGCGCTGACCTGACATATGGGCGGAAGCGTTGAGCCTGTCGCACTATCTCCGCTGAAGCTTTTATGAAGCAAAGCTGTATTGAATTTCATAATGATCACCGGTTTCTTTAAATGAATACGGATTCTTCCGCGAGAGCCTTGTTCTCCAGAAGATATGCCTTGTCTCCTGCGGTAACGAACATCCGATAGACAAAAACGTCAACTTTTTCGCCCACAGAAACGCTTTGCTCATCAAAACCGCGGCGTGCAGTGAGAAGAACTCCGTTTACCCTGACAGATATCTCAATATTGCTTCCGCGGAAAGCCGTCTGCTCAACGACGCCTTCCGAAACGGAGCTTTTGAATTTTATAGGCTCATTCTTCTTGAATATCTTAACAAATTCGGGGCGGACAACTGCGCTTTCAGCATCATCGATCTTATCAAAGGTGTGAAAGCTGCTGTAATCTTTGAAAACAGACGGCTGACCAAAAAATGATGCTGCAAAGGCTGTTTCCGGTTTGCTGTAAACCTGTGCAGGCGTGCCGGTCTGCTCGATGCGTCCCTTGTTGGTAATTATTATTTCGTCTGCAACTTCAATTGCTTCGTCCTGGTCGTGGGTAACAAAAATGCTTGTTACTCCAAGGCTGCGTATCATATCTTTAAGCCAGCTGCGAAGCTCCTGTCTTACCTTTGCGTCAATAGCTGCAAAAGGTTCGTCAAGAAGCAACAGCTGCGGATTCGGCGCAAGAGCCCTTGCAAAAGCGACTCTCTGCCGCTGACCGCCTGAAAGCTGGCTTGGAAAGCGCTTTTCCAGACCCTCAAGACCGATAAGCTTCACAAGCTCGGTAACTCTTT
>JBJESH010000064.1:0-5543 GCA_051882695.1 Oscillospiraceae bacterium
GCTTTAAGATAAAAAACAAAGCTATCGACAGCATTATGCTGAACGAGGCTTGTTCGTCGGGATGCGGCTCGTTTATACAGACCTTTGCGCTGGCTCTCGGCTACGATATTGCGGAATTTTCCCAGCTGGGACTTTTTGCGGAACGCCCCGTTGACCTTGGCTCACGCTGTACAGTGTTTATGAACAGTTCCGTAAAGCAGGCACAAAAGGACGGCGCTTCCGTTGAGGACATTTCCGCAGGACTTTCCGCTTCGATAATTAAAAATGCGATTTATAAGGTTATCCGTGCAAAATCCGTTGACGAGCTTGGAAAGCATATCGTTGTTCAGGGCGGTACCTTCCTTAACGACGCAGTTCTTCGCTCCTTTGAGACCGAGCTTGGCAGAAACGTTGTCCGCCCTGCCATAGCAGGACTTATGGGCGCATTCGGCTGTGCACTTTATGCAATGGAGCATAAGGGAGAAAAATCTACCCTTATTACCGCCGAGCAACTTGAAAACTTTACCTATTCAGCAAAACAGATGAACTGCGGCGGCTGTACGGCGCATTGCAGCCTTACAGTGATAAATTTCGGTGACGGACGCAAATTCGTCAGCGGCAACCGCTGTGAAAAAGGCGCAGGAATTAAAACAAATACCGAAAAGCTTTGCCTTTACGATTACAAATACGAAAGACTTCTCGGCGTTGTTGACGAAAAGCCGGCTTCTCCCAAAGCAAAGGTGGGTCTGCCACTCTGCCTTGGCTTCTATGAGCAGCTTCCCTTCTGGCACAGAGTTTTCACCGACCTTGGCTTCGAGGTCATCATCAGCGAGGAAAGCACCCGTGACATCTACTACAAGGGACAGCACACCATTCCCTCCGATACGGTATGCTACCCTGCAAAGCTTGCCCACGGACACATCCTCAGCCTGCTTGAACGGGGCGCTGATTTCATTTTCTATCCCTGCGAAAGCTATAACGTTGACGAGGGACAAAGCGACAACCACTATAACTGCCCCGTGGTGGCCTATTACCCCGAGCTGCTGAAAGCGAATATTACCGAGCTTAACGACGACAATTTTATTCACCCGTACATAGACATAAACCTTGAAAAACACTTTGCCGAGGCAATGAGCAAGTCTCTTGCAAAATACGGCGTAACAAAGGCTCAGGCAAAAGCAGTCTGGACAAAGGCTATGCAGGCGCTTGAAAGCTATCGTACAGACGTCATCAAAAAGGGCGAGGAGATAATCGAAAAGGCTCGTGCGGCAAATATGCCTATTATCGTGCTTTCGGGACGTCCCTACCACATCGACCCGGAGATAAACCACGGCATACAGAAGCTCATAACAAGTCTGGGACTTGCCGTTATCACCGAGGACAGCGTTGCCCACCTTGCGGACACTCCCAAGCTGACGGTGCTTAACCAGTGGACTTATCACTCAAGACTTTACCGCGCGGCGAAATATGTTACCACTCAGCCCGATATGCAGCTTGTACAGCTTGTATCCTTCGGCTGCGGGATCGACGCAATTACTACCGATGAGGTGCGTTCTATCCTTGAAAGCGGCGGAAAGCTTTACACCCAGTTAAAAATCGACGAGATAAACAATCTGGGCGCAGCAAAGATACGTCTCAGAAGCCTTGTTGCGGCAATGAAAAAATAAAAGATCTTTGATTTTTATTTGCAGGTTTTGCTTCTTAACGGGCGGCTGATAGCCGAACGAATATTTACAACATACAATCGAAAGGAAAATATAAATTGTCACACGCAATTTTTACTCCGGGAATGAAAGAGACCCATACCATTCTTATTCCCGATATGCTGCCGATACATTTCGGTCTGATAATGGAGATATTCCGCAACAACGGCTACAAAATGGAGCTGCTTACCACCTCCACCCGAAACGTTGTTGACGAGGGTCTTAAAAACGTACATAACGACACCTGCTACCCTGCCCTGCTGGTTATCGGTCAGTTTATGGACGCTCTTAAAAGCGGCAAATACGACCCCGACAAAACTGCTCTGATGATATCCCAGACAGGCGGCGGCTGCCGTGCTTCAAACTATATCCACCTGCTGAGAAAGGCTCTGGACGCCGAATACCCCCAGATACCCGTGCTTTCAATAAATTTCAGCGGTCTTGAAAAGGACAGCGGCTTTAAGATCACCGCAAAAATGTTTTTGCAGATGCTTTATGCTGTGCTGTACGGCGATATGATGATGAGCCTCTACAACCAGTGCCGTGCCTATGAAATAAACAAGGGCGACAGTAAAAAGGTACTGGACAAATGGCAGGCTAAGATCGCAGAGCTTTACCGCAAGGGCGGCTATATGAAAACGAAAAAGCTTTACCGCGAGATGCTGAATGACTTTTCCGCAATAGAGCGCAGCAAGGAAAAGAAAATTCGTGTTGGCATCGTCGGCGAGATATATGTAAAATACTCTCCGCTGGCAAACAACCATCTTGAGGATTTCCTTATCTCCGAGGGCTGCGAGCCTGTAGTGCCTGCGTTTCTGGACTTCTGCCTGTACTGTGCCGTCAATACGGTAAACGACGGAAAAATATATAATTTCAGCAACAAGACCACAAAAATTTTCGGAATCGCATACAAGCTTATCTACCGTATGCAGCGGGAAATGATAGACGTTATGAAAGAACACGGCGAGTTTGACCCTCCCCACGACTTTGAGCAGCTCCGCGCCTATGCGGACAAATATATGCATCAGGGCGTGAAAATGGGCGAAGGCTGGCTTATACCGGCAGAAATGGCTGCACTTGCCCACGGCGGAGTTGAAAATATCATCTGCACCCAGCCTTTCGGCTGTCTGCCGAATCATATCGTTGCAAAGGGTATGTCCCGTGTTATCAAGGAGGCTTTCCCTCAGGCAAATATCGTTGCGGTAGACTACGACCCGGGCGCAACAAAGGTAAATCAGGAAAACCGTATCAAGCTTATGCTTGCAAATGCCAAAAAGCAGATATAATACTAAGAACCAATAAAAGTATAGACTTGCGGAACGGAGGTGCGCTTCTTTACTGAAGCCTTGTTATAAATATGAAATTGATGTTTGCATCCGATATCCATGGCTGTGCGCCAAGCTGCCAGCTTATGCTCAGACGGTTTGACGAAGAAAAAGCCGAAAAGCTCTTCCTGCTTGGAGATATCCTTTATCACGGTCCGAGAAACGACCTGCCCGAAGGCTACGCCCCGAAAAAGGTCATCGCAATGCTTAATGAAAGAAAAGCTGACCTGCTTTGCGTAAGAGGCAACTGCGATACCGAGGTAGACCAGATGGTACTGGAATTCCCGATACTTGCAGAGTATGCCCTGCTTTATCTCGACGGCAGGATCGTTTTTGTTACCCATGGTCACAAGTTTAATACTGCCGAACCGCCTGCGCTGAAAAACGGAGACATTCTCCTGCACGGACATACTCACATTCAGATATTTGACGACAGCAACGGCTATATTTATATGAACCCCGGCTCGGTCTCACTCCCCAAAGAGGGCAAGCAGAAAAGCTATATGGTTTATGAAAACGGTATTTTTACAGTAAAATCGCTCGAAATCGGCGAGACTGAAATGTCATACAATATAAGAAAATGAAAATTGTTACTGAATTGTTACTATTTGTCACTGTATTGTTCTCGTTAATTTATTGACTTTAAATGATTTTAATGCTAAAATATGTTTACGGAATAAAATTAAGCCTAAAGGAATGGAGGATTTTTTATGGCAAAAAAATTAAAAGCTCTGCTCAGTATTTTTCTGGCAGTATTTATGGTTGCTTCGCTTATCGCCATACCGTCAAGCGCAGCAAGCGTTTCTCTTAACAAAACATCCATAACGCTTACAAAGGGATACCAGACAACGCTTTCCGTTAACGGTACCTCAAGCAAGGTAACATGGTCTACCGGCGACAAGTCTATTGCTACCGTTTCTTCAAGCGGCAAGGTAGTGGGCAAGGCTCCCGGAACGACCTATATCTACGCAAAGGTAAGCGGCACTACCCTTAAATGTAAGGTAAAGGTCGTTGCAGCAAAGATCACAGCAAGTTCGTCAAATGTTACACTTGATGAGATCGGCGCAACCAAAACCGTTACCATAACCGTAAAAGGCTCACACAGCGGACTGACTGTAGGCACTACAAACAAAAGTGTCGCAACCGCTTCATGGGTAAAGCCATGGGACGGTGATAAGATCAAGATCAAGATCACTGCCAAGGGCGAAGGTACAGCCAGGATCAAGGTTTACCTTAAAAATTATCCTTCCACTTGCTATAAATACATAGATGTAACAGTCGATGATGGTGAAGAAGACGAGCTCGTTATTCTCACAAATCCCCAGAGCGTCAGTGTTGATGCAGGAAATAGTGTTGCCCTTCAGGTATATTGCAGCGACCAGAACCTGCTCAGCTATAAAGTAGCAAATTCCAAAATTGCTAACGTAACTGCAAGCAGCATTTCCGGAAAGTACAGAAACTTAACCGTTAAGGGACTTTCAGCAGGTACAACAACTCTCAGACTTTATAACAAAAATGACTCATCTCAGTATGTGGATGTTAAGATAACCGTCGGCAGCGAAGTAACGTATTATGAGCTTTATACAACAAAACCGACATCAACTCCGCTTCCGACAGATAAGATCCTCACAATTCAGGTAAACTCATATACAAATTACTATATGGTAGTTCCCGCAAATTACGATACAGCATATGCAAATACAATTGTTGCACAAAAATTCAACAAGTATTCGTATTATGAAGTTTACACATCCAGACCTTCAAGAACGGCTTCCACCGATACTTACTTTGAGTTCTATCATTCCAATGCGTCATATAATTACGGAGCAAGATACGTTCTGCTTCCTGCAAATTATGACCAGGTAAAGCTTAACACATCTGTTGCAAAATACAATAACAAATATGAATATTACACAGTTTACAACGAATCTCCTAAGTTTAATGATACATGGGATGAGTTAAAGACATGGACTGTTATTGATTCCTCAACAGGAAATACAATAAACAGATACATGATCGTTCCTTACAACAATTACGACCAGAGTAAGATCGACAGCATTATCGAGGCAGACAAGGAATCAAACAGTGCTTACAGCTACTATAAGGTATATAACGAGTTCCCGATCGTAAACACAAGAACAGATGACGTTATAATGTTTACCAAGAACGGAAAATACAGATACATGGTAGTTCCGAAAACAGGTCTTGATATTCTCAAGAGAAATGAAGCCATCAAGAACGATACGGGAGTTTATGAGCCATACATTATGTATGAAACATCTCCTACACCGAATACTGCAAACGGCGAGTATGTTCTTTCCGCAAGATACGGAACGAAATATGTTTACATCCTATGCACATATGCTCAGGATTCTGCCGCACATGAGCTTGCATGGGCAAATATCAGCACCGCTGCTCCTACAGGAACCTGATCGAATACAGCTATCAAAACAGGCGTCTGTTAATCAGACGCCTGTTTTTTTAATGATATTGAAAAAACGCAAATCAAAGCGCAGACAAAAAATCAGCAGTCATT
>JBJESH010000065.1:0-1923 GCA_051882695.1 Oscillospiraceae bacterium
AATTAATGTTATATGCCGCTAAACTATAATTTACCACAATAATTCCGCATTCCGCATTACGAATTCCGCATTATATTAACGTAACCGGGCCTCAAAACTCAAGCCGCCTTGCGAAAATTTCAAGAATTTTTGCAAAAACACTTGACAAACTAAAAAAGGGGTGTATAATATAATTAGCACTCAAAGAAAAGGAGTGCTAACACAGTGCCAAGTCAAGTGCTAACACGCGGCACTTGCGAGTGCTTTTCCACCCGACAGAATGCAAAGGAAGTGATTGAACTGCTGGACGATAGAAAACGCCGTATTCTGGCGGCAGTCGTCGATTCATATATTGTGACAGGCGAGCCGGTAGGTTCAAAAGCTATTGCCGCTCTGCCGGATATAAGAGTTTCTCCTGCCACTATAAGAAATGATATGGCAATGCTTGAACAGCTCGGCTATCTCGAGCAGCCCCACACTTCGGCAGGAAGAATACCCACCTACAGCGGATACCGCCTCTATATCGACGAGCTTATGAACGCCAAGACCCTCAGCGACGAGGACAAAAAAATGCTTGACAGCTACCTCGATGTTGATGTGCCTACCGCAGACGCCCTTATCGAAAGCGCGTCAAAGGCACTGGCAGAGCTTACGAACTGTGCTACGGTCGTGAAAAACGTTGCACCGAAATTTTCGGTAATAACAAAGGTCGAGGTCATCCCTACAGGCAGAAGAATGTACGTCCTGCTGATGGTCACTTCATCGGGCAATATCAAAAATAAGGTGTGCCGCCTGGAATTCGACCTTACCAACGAGCAGATGGAATTCTTCAGCAAGTATATGGCGGAAAACCTTCAGGGCGTTTCCATAGACGAGCTGGACGAACATACCATAGAACAGCTCGTTGCGGCAATGGGCACTTATATGGTAACGCTTGCTCCGCTTCTTCAGGGCGTGTGCGAGCTTGCAGAGGGCTTCCGCGAAAACGAGATAAGGGTCAGCGGCGAAAAAAATCTGCTGGCAAGGCAGGACATCAACACGGAACAGATAGTGCGCTTTTTCGAGAATAAAAACGAAGTTGTGAAAAATATGCTTGACGACAGCTTCGGCGACCTTCAGGTCTTGTTCGGCGAAGACGGCGGCTTCATTATCGAAAATTCCAGTATGATAGTTTCTAAAATAAAGAAGGACGGCAAAACAGCCGGTTCTCTGGGAGTTATCGGTCCTATGCGCCTTGACTATGCAAAGGTGATCCCCTATATCGAGTATCTTACCGATAGGATAACAAATCTTATTTCGGACAATGATGAGGATGATGAAACATAAAAGAACAGAAAGGAGCTTTCCCGAAAAATGAGTGAAATTGAAAAGGACAGCTTAAATACAGAAGAAACAAACGAAGCGGCGGATACGTCCGAAACAGCAGAAGCAGCTGAGGAAATAACCGAGGAAGCTGCCGCAGAGCAGCCTGAGGAAAAAGACCCCGTTGCAGAGCTTGAAGAAAAGGTAAAGGCTCTTGAAGCAGCCGCTGCCGCAGACAAGGACAAATACCTCAGACTTCTTGCAGAATACGACAACTTCCGCAAGCGCTCTGTCCAGGAAAAGCTGAACGCTTCTTCCGAAGCCACCGCAAAGGCAGCTCTTGAAGTGATCTCGGTCATCGACAACTTTGAACGTGCCGTTGCAGCCGAATGTACGGATGAAAATTACAAAAAGGGCGTCGAGATGATATACGGCCAGTTCAATGAAGTTATAAAGAAGCTGGGTGTTGAAGAGATCGAAGCCACAGGCGTTGAGTTCAACCCCAATTATCACAATGCGGTAAGCCAGGTCGAGGACGAAAGCCTCGGCGAAAATGTTGTGGCTCAGGTTTATCAGAAGGGCTACAAGATAGGCGACAAGGTTATCCGCTGTGCAATGGTAGTAGTCGCAAACCCGTAAATT
>JBJESH010000065.1:2023-5521 GCA_051882695.1 Oscillospiraceae bacterium
ATACAATTAAAACTGTATAGATAAAAACATTTGAAAGGATTTGATCATTATGGCAAAAATTATCGGTATTGACCTTGGTACTACAAACTCCTGCGTTGCAGTCGTTGAGGGCTGCAGCGCGACCGTTATCACAAACGCCGAGGGCGGCAGAACCACTCCGTCTGTTGTAGGCTTCACAAAGGCAGGCGAACGTCTTGTAGGTCAGGTAGCTAAGAACCAGGCCGTTACAAACGCAGGCAGAACAGTTTCTTCCATCAAGAGACATATGGGCTCCGATTACAAGGTAGAGATCGACGGCAAGAAGTATACTCCTCAGGAGATCTCCGCTATGATACTCCAGAAGCTTAAAGCAGATGCGGAAGCATTCCTCCATGAGCCTGTTACCGAAGCTGTTATCACTGTTCCGGCTTACTTCACCGACGCTCAGAGACAGGCTACAAAGGATGCAGGTCAGATCGCAGGACTTACCGTTAAGCGTATCATCAACGAACCTACCGCAGCTGCTCTTTCCTACGGTATCGACAAGGAAGAGGATCAGACCATCATGGTTTACGACCTTGGCGGCGGTACCTTCGATGTGTCCATCATCGAAATGGGCGACGGAGTAACGGAGGTTCTTGCAACTGCCGGCAACAACCGTCTCGGCGGCGACGACTTCGACCAGAGGATCATCAACTGGATGATCGACGAGTTCAAGAAGTCCGACGGAATCGACCTCTCCGGCGACAAGCTTGCAATGCAGAGACTCAAGGACGAGGCTGAAAAGGCAAAGATAACCCTTTCCGCTACTCCTTCCGCTACAATTTCCATTCCTTATATCACAGCTGACGCAACAGGTCCTAAGCACCTTAACATGACTCTCACACAGGCTAAGTTCAACGAGCTGACAAGCGACCTTGTACAGGCTACAATGGGACCCGTTAAGCAGGCGCTTTCCGATGCAAACCTCAAACCCTCCGATATCAAGAAGGTGCTCATGGTCGGCGGTTCTTCAAGAATCCCTGCCGTTCAGGACGCTGTAAAGAGCTTCATGGGTCAGGAACCCTTCAAGGGCATCAACCCCGATGAGTGCGTTGCTCTCGGTGCTGCATATCAGGGCGGTATCCTTTCCGGCGACGTTGACAAGGAAAACGCAGTTCTTCTTCTTGACGTTACACCGCTTTCTCTCGGTATTGAAACAGCAGGCGGCGTCTGCACAAGAATGATCGAAAGAAACACCACTATCCCTACAAAGAAATCACAGGTGTTCTCCACATATGCCGACAATCAAACTGCTGTTGATATCAACGTTCTTCAGGGCGAGCGTGAGTTCGCTAAGGACAACAAGCAGCTTGGCGTATTCCGTCTTGACGGTATCGCTCCTGCTCCAAGAGGTATCCCTCAGATCGAAGTAACATTCGATATCGACGCAAACGGTATCGTAAATGTTTCCGCTAAGGACCTTGGCACAGGCAAGGAGCAGAAGATCTCCATCACAGCTTCCACAAATATGTCCAAGGAAGATATCCAGAAGGCTGTTGACGAGGCTGCACAGTACGCCGAGGAGGACAAGAAGCGTAAGGATGCAGTTGATGCAAAGAACGCAGGCGAGAATATGGTATTCCAGTGCGAAAAGGCTCTGGGCGAGTTCGGCGACAAGGTTTCCGAGTCCGAAAAGGCTGATATCCAGGCTAAGATAGACGCTCTCAAGGCAGCAACCGCAACAGACAATACAGACGATATCAAGGCTAAGACCGAGGAGCTTCAGAAAGCATTCTATGAGGTTTCAAGCAAGATATATCAGGCAGCAGGTGCAGCAGCTCAGGAACAGCAGGGCGCTGACATGGGCGGTGCAGATGCTTCCTCAAACGGCGGAAATAACGACGGCTTTGTAGACGCTGACTTTACAGAGAAGAACTGACATTTCAACTGAAATCTGACGGGCGGCAAATTGCCGCCCCTACAAGGAATATCGTTATTTCGGTAGGGGCGGATAATATCCGCCCGTGTGTTGTTTATATACATTAAGAAATATTTTATTGCAATTATACATTAAGTAGATTAATTCAGCAAGAATAGGAAAGGATTTGTTCCGTATGGCTGATAAAAGAGATTATTACGAAGTTCTGGGCTTGCAGAAGGGTGCGTCCGAGGACGAACTTAAACAGGCGTACAGAAAATTATCGAGAAAATATCACCCCGACTTCAACCCCGGCGATAAGGAAGCCGAGGAAAAATTCAAAGAAGTCAACGAGGCTTACGAGGTGCTTTCCGACCCCGACAAGCGCTCACGCTATGACCAGTTCGGCCACGCAGGCGTTGACCCTTCCTACGGAGGAGGCGGCTACGGCGGCGGAGGCTTTACAGGCGGCTTCGGCGATATGGGCGATATCGGAGACATTTTCTCCAGCTTCTTTGGCGGCGGCTTCGGCAGCAGCTCAGCAAGATCTAATCCCAATGCCCCGAGAAGAGGTCAGGATATCCAGAAAAGTATTGTTATCAGCTTCATGGATGCCTGCAAGGGTGTTGACGTTGACGTAAAAATTTCACGAATGGAAAAATGCCCCGATTGTAACGGCACAGGTGCAGCGGCAGGCTCGTCACCGGAAACCTGTCCCGACTGTCACGGAACAGGTCAGGTCAAGGTCACCCAGAGAACGCCTTTCGGCATGATATCCTCACAGAAGCCTTGTCCCAAGTGCGGCGGCAAGGGCTCAACAATTAAAAATCCCTGTCCCAAGTGCCGCGGCAACGGCAGAGTCAGCGTTGAAAAAACTATCACTGTTAACGTTCCTGCCGGAATCGACGACGAGCAGACTATCCCTATAGCAGGTCAGGGTCACGGCGGCATAAACGGCGGCCCTTCGGGCGACCTGCTTGTAACAGTAACAGTTCGTCCCGATGCTATTTTCGAACGTGACGGCTTTGACATTCACACCGAGCTGCCGATAACCTTTGTTCAGGCGGCTCTCGGCGGAGAGGTACTTATCCCCACCATCGACGGCACAATGAGCTATACGATTCCCGAAGGCACTCAGCCGGGAACAGTTTTCCGCTTCAAGGGTAGCGGCGTAAAGAAGCTTAACCGCAACGAGCGCGGCAACCAGTATGTAAAGGTCACCATAGAAGTTCCGAGTGGTCTTACCAAGAAGCAGAAAGACCTGCTGAAGGAATTTGACGCATCTCTTGACGAGAAGAAAAATTATAAAAAGCGCAATAACTTTTTCGACAAGATAAAGCAGGCGTTTGAAAAATAAATATGTTATACTAAAAACCGGTTTAATTGGTTTTATACTAAAAACCATTTAAAAACTGTACAAAAAATCTTCGCATAATCTTGCATATATGGATTATGCGAAGATTTTTTGTCTACAGTTTAAATGGTGTTTAGTATTAGTATCAAGTCAAACGGCATGGTATTTTAAAGATATCATGCCGCTGTTTTGTATTTTTAAAGTTAAATTAGAATTTGCAGGCTGAGCAAAACGAACGCAAGCGTTCGTTTCCGAGTTTTTTCGC
>JBJESH010000066.1:0-5515 GCA_051882695.1 Oscillospiraceae bacterium
AATATTATATCACAATATATGTGTATAATCAAATAAAAATATATGAATAATTTAATTGCCTTATAAATTCGGTAAAATCTCCGGAATTTTAAGCGTCAGACAAAAAGAATATTTTTATTATACTCAGGGAAAACTAACCGAAACATACCAAAAGGAGCGTTTTTGTATGGCAAAAAAAATTTCACGGAACACATTTCTTATGGAAAATCCGCCGACTATACACAGTTTTTCCTCTACTGTCGGCAAAAAAGAGGGCGAGGGTCCGCTTTCAAAATTTTTTGACGAAATTTCGGATGACGCATATTTCGGTCAGAAGACCTGGGAGCAGGGTGAAAGCGAGCTTTTAAAGCGGACTGTTGTCCGTGCGATAGCAAAGGGCGGACTTGTTCCGGACGATATTGATTATATGTTTGCAGGCGACCTGCTTAACCAGTGTATAACCTCTACCTACGGTCTGCGCGACCTTAATATTCCACTTTTTGGAATTTACGGAGCGTGCTCAACGATGTCCGAGGGACTTACTCTTGCAGCGCTTATGACCGACAGCGGAATAGGCGGAAACCTTATAGCTGCAACGTCATCCCACTTTTGCACGGCGGAAAGGCAGTTTCGATTTCCCATTTCATACGGCTCAGTCCGTACTCCCACTGCCCAGTGGACATGCACGGCGTCCGGTGCGGCTGTGGTGTCCCCCAAGAGTACCGCCCCTTTCATACGAGCTGTTACCATCGGCAAGATCGTAGATATGGGAGTTACCGATGCAAACAACATGGGTGCAGCGATGGCTCCGGCAGCGGCTTATGTAATAAAAACATTTTTGCATGACACAGCAATGGAGCCTTCCGATTTTGACGCTATCATCACAGGAGACCTCGGAACAGTCGGCAGCAAGCTGCTGATAGAGCTTTTGCGAAGCGAGGGAACGGATATTTCTTCATGTCACCGTGACTGCGGCGTAATGATGTTCGATATTGAAAATCAGGACGTTCATGCAGGCGGTTCGGGCTGCGGCTGCTCGGCTTCCATTCTCTGCGGATATTTCCTTCCGAAAATAAAAAGCGGAGAAATGAAGAATATTCTTTTCTGTGCCACAGGAGCGCTTATGTCAACGACAGCTTCTCAGCAGGGAGAGAGCATTCCTTCGATTTCCCATGCCGTTTTCATATCTTCGGAAAGCCGCCTCAGCGAAAATTAAAGGAAAGGAAGTTTTTATATGTTTATGGATTACGTTTGGGCATTTGTTATCGGCGGACTTTTCTGTGCTGTCGGGCAGGTGCTTATTGACTACACTAAGCTGACTCCTGCCCGTATTCTTGTTTCTTACGTTGTTGCAGGAGTAATTCTCGGCGCATTGGGACTATATAAGCCGCTTGTAGATTTTGCAGGCGCAGGCGCTTCAGTACCGCTTACCGGTTTTGGAAACGTTCTTGTTGAGGGAGTAAAGCAAGCGATTGACGAAAAGGGCTTGCTGGGAGTTCTTACCGGTGGTCTTACCGGTGCGGCGGCAGGAATAACAGCGGCAATATTATTCGGACTTTTAGCTGCGCTGATTTTCCGTCCGAAAGAAAAATAAAATTTATTAATAATGGCAGTTCCGCAAAGAGCTGCCATTATTTTTTCTGCAAACACAAAAAGAGGTTCGAGCCATAAGACTCAAACCTCTTTAATTTTATTAGGTTAAATAATTACAGAACAAAGCTGAAATTATTCGTTGATAGCTGTAACAACGCCTGAACCTACTGTACGGCCGCCCTCACGGATAGCGAAACGGAGACCCTCTTCAATAGCGATAGGAGTGATAAGCTCAACGTCGATAGCAACGTTATCGCCGGGCATGCACATTTCCTTATCAGCAGGAAGTGTGATAACGCCTGTAACGTCTGTTGTTCTGAAATAGAACTGAGGTCTGTAGTTGTTGAAGAAAGGAGTATGACGTCCGCCCTCTTCCTTCTTCAGAACGTAAACCTGACCCTTGAACTTGGTGTGGGGGTGAATGGAACCGGGCTTACAAAGAACCTGACCTCTTTCGATATCAGTTCTCTGAACACCACGGAGAAGCGCACCGATGTTATCGCCTGCCTCAGCATAGTCGAGGATCTTTCTGAACATCTCGATACCTGTAACAACAGTCTTGCCCTTTTCATCCTTAAGACCAACGATCTCAACTTCGTCACCGGTCTTGAGCTGACCTCTTTCAACTCTACCTGTAGCAACTGTACCACGGCCTGTGATTGTGAATACGTCCTCAACAGGCATAAGGAAAGGAAGGTCTGCCTTTCTCTCAGGTGTAGGAATATACTCGTCAACAGCGTCCATAAGCTTCTGGATGCACTCATACTCAGGAGCGTTAGGATCTGTGGAAGAAGAATCAAGAGCCTTGAAAGCGGAACCGATGATGATAGGTGTGTCATCGCCGGGGAACTCATACTTGTCAAGAGTCTCACGGATATCCATCTCTACAAGCTCAAGAAGCTCGGGATCGTCAACCTGGTCAGCCTTGTTCATGAAAACAACGATATAAGGTACGCCTACCTGACGAGCAAGGAGAAGGTGCTCCTTAGTCTGAGCCATAGGACCGTCAGTAGAAGCAACTACGAGGATAGCGCCGTCCATCTGAGCAGCACCTGTGATCATGTTCTTAACATAGTCAGCGTGGCCCGGGCAGTCAACGTGTGCATAGTGACGCTTGTCTGTCTCGTACTCAACGTGAGCTGTGTTGATTGTGATACCTCTTTCTCTCTCCTCAGGAGCCTTATCGATATCAGCATATCCTTCAAACTGAGCCTGACCCTTAAGGGAGAGGTACTTTGTGATTGCAGCCGTCAGAGTAGTCTTACCGTGGTCAACGTGACCGATAGTACCAATGTTTACGTGGGGCTTGGTACGTTCAAAATGTGCTTTTGCCATTGGAATATCCTCCTTATAAATAAATTAAATTAGCCTGATATTCTTATTTTATCAGATTATAACTAAAATTGCAAGTAGTTTATGCAAATTTTACAAATTTTATTATTCGCTGCCCTTGCTTCTTGCAGACATGATCTTTTCTGCGATGGAGCGAGGTACTTCGATATAGCTGTCGGGTTCCATGGAATACTGACCGCGTCCCTGTGTCTTGGAACGGAGGTCGTTGGAGTAACCGAACATTTCGGACAGAGGAACAAGTGCGTCTACCTGAGCAACGCCGTTGTTGATCTCCTGACCGAGGATCTGTCCGCGGCGGGAGTTAAGGTCGCCGATAACAGTACCCATATAATCGTCCGGAACGATCGCAGCTACCTTCATGATAGGCTCAAGAATGCAGGGATCAGCCTTCTTCATAGCTTCCTTGAATGCCATAGAACCGGCAATTGAGAATGCCATTTCAGAGGAGTCGACTTCGTGGTAAGAACCATCGTAAAGTGTGACCTTAACGTCAACTACCTGATAGCCTGCGAGAACGCCTGCCTTCATAGCGCCCTGAATACCCTTGTCAACAGCAGGGATGTATTCCTTAGGAATAGCACCGCCGACAACGGCATTAACAAACTCGTAGCCCTTACCGGACTCATTAGGCTCAACCTTGATCTTAACATGACCGTACTGACCCTTACCACCCGACTGACGAGCGTACTTGTGGTCAACGTCTGCAAGCTTCTTGATCGTTTCCTTATAAGCAACCTGAGGAGCACCGATGTTAGCTTCTACCTTAAATTCTCTGAGAAGACGGTCAACGATGATATCGAGGTGAAGCTCACCCATACCGGCAATGATGGTCTGACCTGTTTCCTCGTCTGTCCATGTTCTGAATGTGGGGTCTTCTTCAGCAAGCTTTGAAAGACCGATACCCATCTTTTCCTGACCTGCCTTAGTCTTAGGCTCGATAGCGAGCTGGATAACAGGCTCAGGGAATTCCATGGATTCGAGAATGATAGGAGCCTTAGGATCACAGAGAGTATCACCTGTTGTAGTGTTCTTAACGCCTACACAAGCAGCGATATCGCCTGCATAACAGGTATCGATATCCTTTCTGTGGTTGGAGTGCATCTGAAGGATACGGCCCATTCTTTCGCTGGAATCCTTTGTAGCGTTGAGCACGGTAGCACCTGCGTCAACCTTACCGGAATATACGCGGAAATAGCAAAGCTTACCAACGAACGGGTCAGTAGCGATCTTGAATGCGAGAGCTGCAAAAGGCTCTTCATCGGAAGAAGGTCTTTCCTCTTCCTGCTCCGTATCAGGGTTGATACCCTTGATAGGAGGAATATCAAGCGGAGACGGCATATAGTCAACAACTGCGTCAAGGAGCTTCTGAACACCCTTATTCTTATAGGATGTACCGCAGACAACGGGAACCATTGCATTAGCGATAGTACCCTTACGGATGCACTTCTTGATCTCTTCAATTGTAAGCTCTTCGCCGTCAAGATATTTCATCATGATCTCCTCGTCCTGCTCTGCAGCAGCTTCGAGAAGCTTTTCATGATATTCGTTTGCCTTGTCCACCATATCAGCAGGAATTTCTTCAACTCTGATATCCTTGCCAAGGTCATCGTAGTAGCAGTATGCCTTCATCTCTACGAGGTCAATGATACCCTTGAATGTGTCCTCAGAACCGATAGGGAGCTGAATAGGAACAGCGTTACACTTAAGACGGTCGAGCATCATATCTACAACGTGGTAGAAGTTAGCGCCCATGATATCCATCTTGTTAACGTATACCATTCTCGGAACCATATACTTATTAGCCTGTCTCCAAACTGTTTCAGTCTGGGGTTCAACACCGCCCTTAGCACAGAGAACTGTTACAGAACCGTCAAGTACACGAAGAGAACGCTCAACCTCTACTGTAAAGTCAACGTGGCCCGGAGTGTCAATGATATTGATTCTATGGCCTGCCCAGTGTGCAGTTGTTGCAGCGGAGGTAATTGTGATACCTCTCTCCTGCTCCTGCGCCATCCAGTCCATTGTTGCAGAACCTTCATGAGTTTCACCGATCTTATGGTTTACACCTGTATAAAAAAGGATACGCTCTGTTGTGGTTGTTTTACCTGCGTCAATGTGAGCCATTATACCAATATTTCTGGTTTGTTCAAGCGAACAATCTCTTGGCATAATTTTTTCCTCCAATTTCGTGCCCTGTCACGCAGGGCCGTCACGTTTATGCGCTTATTACCAACGGTAATGTGCGAAAGCCTTGTTAGCTTCTGCCATCTTGTGAGTATCCTCACGCTTCTTGCAAGCGCCGCCGATACCGTTTGTTGCGTCGATAATTTCTGCAGCGAGTCTTTCCTTCATAGTTCTTTCGCTTCTTGCTCTTGCATATGTTGTGAGCCATCTGAGACCGAGAGTCTGTCTTCTTTCGGGTCTTACCTCCATAGGAACCTGGTAAGTAGAACCACCTACACGGCGAGCCTTTACTTCGAGGAGAGGCATGATGTTCTCAAGAGCTTCTTCGAAAGCCTCAAGAGCGTCCTTGCCTGTCTTTTCAGCAACGATTTCGAATGCGTCGTAAACGATCTTCTGAGCAACACCC
>JBJESH010000067.1:0-5510 GCA_051882695.1 Oscillospiraceae bacterium
ATTAAAAAAGAAGGGAGGGTGAAATCATGAACATAGAAGTGCAGGGTCCAAAACGAATGCTGTCTATCCTGTCGGACGAGGGCGATGTGATTTTTTCCATATCCGAATCGGTAGTTACCGGCTGGCTGGTAATTCTTATCGTACTTGCAGTTTGCCTTATCTTAACGCATAATCTCAAAAAGATCCCCGAAACCAAACGCCAGTGCGCTGCGGAATATATAGTCAAGACCGTAAACAACATGATTGAAACAAATATGGGCAAGGATTCCATGGCTTATGCTCCGTACATTGCTGCTATTTTTGCTTACATTATAATAGGTACGCTTATTTCAATGATAGGCTTCAGGAGCATCACGGCGGATATCAGTGTTACAGGCGGACTTGCGCTGATGACCTTTGTGCTGATAACCTACACCAAGATCCGCACCAACGGCGTGGGCAAATACCTGCTGAGCTTTGTCAATCCGCTTAACATTATAAGCGAGGTTGCGACTCCTGTAGCTATGGCTCTTCGTCTGTTCGGAAACGTTGCGGGCGGTATGATTATCACACTCATTCTCTATGCTGCTCTCGGTGCGGCAAGCGGAGCAATTTACAATCTTATGGGAATACCACCTATTGAGTCCATCAATGGCTATGTTTTTAACATTTTCCAAATCGGTATACCCGCAGTATTGTCTGTCTACTTCGACCTGTTCTCGGGAGCAATACAGTCATATGTATTTATTATGCTTACTATGGCTTACATCAAAATGGGCAAGGAATAGCCCTGCAAAAAAATTTGGAGGTAAACTTTTATGGAAAACGAAGCTTTATTGAATGCTCAGGCAACCGTTCTTGCCGGTCAGGCTATCGGTGCAGGACTTGCGATGATCGCAGGTATCGGACCAGGTATCGGTGAAGGCTATGCTGTAGGCAAGGCTATCGAAACTATCGGCAGACAGCCTGAGATAAAGGGTACTGCAACATCTACAATGTTCATCGGCTGCGCTGTTGCCGAAACAACAGGTATCTACGGTCTGTTCGTGGCTATCATGCTTCTGTTCGCAAATCCGTTCCTTAAATTCCTCGGATAATTTAAGCCGGATATAAAATTAATGCAATTAATGCAGAACAGGAGGCGGAGATCAGCCAATGAATCCGTATTTTGAATTTTTTTCAATCGACGCCACTACTATTGTCGGTACGATCTTAAACGCGTTGATTCTGTTTCTGGTTATTAAGCACTTCCTTTTCGACAAAGTGAACGCCATGCTGGAATCCCGCAGGACCGAGGTCGCAAAGACTTATGAGGACGCGGACAAGGCTCTGGTAAACGCAAAGCAGCTTGAAAGCGAGTATACTACCAAGCTTGCTGCCGCAAAGGAGGAATCCGCAGAGATCGTAAAAAATGCCACGAAGAAAGCCCAGTCCCGTTCGGATGAGATAATCGCCGGCGCCAAGGACGAGGCAAGAGGTATTATCGACAAAGCGAACTCGGATATTGAAAAGGAAAAGAAACGTGCCGTTAACCAAATTAAGGATGAAATCTCCGATATTGCGCTGTCTATCGCGTCTCAGGTCGTTTCAAAGGAAATCGACGAAAAGACTCACGAACAGCTTATCGAGAGCTTCATTAACGAAATCGGTGATGCAGAATGACGGGTGTTGAAAAAATTTACTCAGAGGCAGTTTTTGAACTTGCGTGCGAGCAGAGCTGTACTGACGAGGTAAAAAAGGAGCTTGACACACTGGCTGTCGTTTTTAACGACAATCCGGGATTTGCAAAGCTTCTTACGGCTCCGACAGTTACTATCGGCGAAAAGCTGGAAATTATCGAAAAGACCTTTAAGGGAAAAATTTCCGAGATTTGCTATAATCTTCTCTGCGTTGTGACCGAAAAAGGACGCGCCGCAGCCGTTCCCGCTATTGCGGAGGACTACAAAAACCGCTGGTATGATATGAAAAATATTGCTGAGGTCAAGGTCACCACAAGCGTACCGCTCAGTGAAAACCTCAGAGCAAAGCTGAAAGCAAAGCTGGAGTCCGTTTATAAAAAGACGGTCATCCTTACCGAAAATGTCGACCCGACAATTATGGGCGGCATTGTACTGAATTACGGCAACACAATGCTGGACGGCTCGGTAAAGGCTAAGCTTGAGGCTATTCAGAAGCAGATCAAGGGCGTTATCGCATGACCTGCATTATGAGATCGGGAGCTATGAGCTTTTAATTGCACACGGCTCTCTAAGAAAGGATGGTTATTTCCAATGGATTTACGCCCCGATGAAATTACAGGCATAATCAAGGCGCAGATAAAAAATTATCAGTCCAAGATTGAACTTGCCGACGTTGGTACGGTCGTTACCGTCGGCGACGGTATTGCCAGAATTCACGGTCTTGAAAAGTGTATGTCGGGAGAACTGCTCGAATTTGAGAACGGCGTTTACGCTATGGCGCTGAACCTTGAACGCGACTTTGTCGGCGCTGTTATGCTTGGTTCGGACGCTGATATCAAAGAGGGCGACACCGTTAAAAGTACGGGCAAGATCGTATCCGTTCCCGTTGGTGAAGAGCTTCTGGGACGTGTTGTAAACGCTCTCGGTCAGCCTATCGACGGCAAGGGCGCTGTTCTTACCGACAAAATGATGCCAATTGAGCGCGTTGCTTCCGGTATCATCACAAGAAAATCTGTAAACAGACCTCTTCAGACAGGTATCAAGGCTATTGACTCTATGATCCCTATCGGACGCGGTCAGCGTGAGCTTATTATCGGCGACCGCCAGACAGGTAAGACTGCTATCGCGCTTGATACTATTATTAACCAAAAGGATAAGGACGTTATCTGTATCTATGTTGCTATCGGTCAGAAGCGTTCCACCGTTGCGAATGTTGTTGATACTCTTGAAAAGAACGGCGCAATGGACTATACTATCGTTGTTTCCGCAACAGCCTCGGAGCTTGCTCCTTTGCAGTATATCGCTCCGTATTCAGGCTGTGCAATGGGTGAATACTTCCTCGAACAGGGCAAGGACGTTCTCTGCGTTTATGACGACCTCTCCAAGCATGCTGTTGCTTACCGTACCCTTTCCCTGCTCCTCAAGCGCCCACCCGGACGTGAGGCTTACCCCGGAGACGTATTCTATCTCCACTCCCGTCTGCTGGAGCGCGCCTGCAACCTTAACGAAAATTACGGCGGCGGCTCGCTGACGGCTCTTCCTATCATCGAAACTCAGGCAGGCGACGTTTCCGCTTATATCCCGACCAACGTAATTTCCATTACCGACGGTCAGATATTCCTTGAAACAGACCTGTTCAACTCCGGCGTACGCCCTGCCGTTAACCCGGGTATCTCTGTATCCCGTGTAGGCGGCGCTGCTCAGATAAAGGCTATGAAAAAGGTTTCCGGCTCTCTGAAGCTGACCTATTCACAGTACCGTGAGCTGCAGGCGTTCTCACAGTTCGGTTCCGACCTTGATAAGGACACCAAGGACCGTCTTGCTCTCGGTGAAAGAGTTGTTGAAGTCCTCAAGCAGGGAAGAAATTCTCCTCTTACCGTTGAGCATCAGGTACTCATTATCTATGCTGTAACACACGGCTATCTCAAGGACGTTCCTCTCGACCTGGTTTCCGAGTTTGAAAAGGAACTGTTTGAGTATGCGGACGAAACACACCCCGATATTATCGCTTCCATTAAGGAAACCAAGGATCTGACAAAGGAAAATGAAGAAGCTCTCAAGGAGATGCTTTCCGGCTTTGTCGCTAAATTCCTTGCGGACAAGTAATTGCCGCGATTTTAGAAAGGAGGGTTTCCGTTGGCGACCGGTAATATGAAGGACATTAAACGGCGTATCAAAAGCGTTGAATCGACCATGCAAATCACCAAGGCTATGGAGCTGGTTGCTTCTTCAAAGCTGAGAAAAGCCAAGGAAAAGGCAGATAATGCCCGTCCCTACTTCAATGCCCTGTATGATACAATGTGCGAGATACAGTCGGAAAACCCCGGCTTCTTCTCGCAGTACACAAAGAAGCGCGACGCCAAGACCGTTCTGCTTGTAGTTATTGCAGGTGACAGAGGTCTTGCAGGAGGCTTCAACTCCAATGTTCTGAAGCTTGCTCAGGCTCGTATAAACGAGCTTGAAGGCAAGGCTGCTGTGAAAATTCTCGCTATCGGAAAGAAATCCGTTGAGTATTTCACAAAGCGCGGTTATGACCTTTTGGCAAGCTATCCGAATGTTGCGGAGGGAATTAAGATCCACCACGCAGCGGATATTTCCGACAAGATAATGAACCCGTTCGTAAAGGGCGAGATAGACAGAGTTGAGCTTTTCCGCACGGAATATGTCTCACCTCTGGTTCAGCAGGCGGAAAGTCTTGCTATTTTGCCCCTTGATATTAAGCCGGGCGAAACCAAGACAAGAGAACTGCCTATTTATGAGCCGTCTCCTGCAGAGGTTTTTGACGCAATCGTGCCTAAATATATTACGGGAATCATCTTCTGTGCTGTTGTTGACAGCTTCGCTTCCGAGCAGGCTGCAAGAAGAACGGCTATGGAATCCGCTACAGACAACGCTTCGGAAATGATCTCGGGCTTGTCGCTTATATACAACCGTGCCCGTCAGGCGTCTATTACGCAGGAGATCACGGAGATCGTGGGCGGCGCTTCGGCACAAAATTAAATTCAGCAATAATATTTTTGAATTTAACTCAAAGCTTTGCTTTTGGAGCTGTCAGTCCGAATTTTCTCAGGAAAAAGCAAACTTTTACAAATGCAAAGCTTATATATTCCGTTGCAAATTAAAAGCCGTATACTATTATTATGTTATACGGTTACGGAAAGGATTGATTATGTAAATGCCGCAGAAAAATATCGGTAAGGTTGTTCAGATAATCGGCGCGGTTGTCGATATCCAGTTTACAAAGGACAATCTTCCGAATCTTTTGAATGCAATAGAA
This sequence comes from Oscillospiraceae bacterium, assembly GCA_051882695.1. GTDB lineage: Bacteria > Bacillota > Clostridia > Oscillospirales > Ruminococcaceae > RGIG8773. The sequence continues at coordinate 4,936 of JBJESH010000067.1, forward strand.
ATCGAGCTTAACGGCAAGACCCTTGTGTGCGAGGTAGCTCAGCATATCGGCGACGATGTTGTAAGATGTATCGCCATGGCTTCTACCGACGGTCTCGTAAGAGGCGTTGACGCCGTTGACACCGGCGCTCCGATTTCAGTTCCTGTCGGCAAGGAAACTCTCGGAAGAATCTTCAATCTTCTCGGAGAGCCTGTTGACAACAAGCCTGCTCCCGAAACAAAAGAGAGATGGGCTATCCACAGAGAGCCTCCATCATATGAAGAACAGACAGCTTCAAATGAGGTACTTGAAACCGGTATCAAGGTAATCGACCTTATCTGCCCTTACCTAAAGGGTGGTAAGATCGGTCTGTTCGGCGGTGCGGGCGTTGGTAAAACCGTTCTTATTCAGGAGCTTATCAACAACGTTGCAAACCAGCACGGCGGTATCTCGGTATTCACCGGTGTTGGCGAGCGTACCCGTGAGGGCAACGACCTTTACAACGAAATGACCGAGTCGGGAGTTATCGACAAGACCGTTCTTGTTTACGGTCAGATGAACGAGCCTCCCGGAGCAAGAATGAGAGTAGGTCTTTC
>JBJESH010000068.1:0-5479 GCA_051882695.1 Oscillospiraceae bacterium
TGAAGCGGCTGCAAATCTTGCAATTCTTTCGCATATGCTTAGTTATCCGAATTTCTAACAGTACCATTGCCGACAGGAGGGGATAGTATGGCTTCATTAAAACGTGAAGAGGAATTTTATGCTAATCACGAACGATATATAAAGCTGAAAAATCACTTCAAGTTTGCATTCTGGGCGGCAATGATACCCTCGGGAGCAACGTTTATTGTCATGGCGCTGTACTATTTTATCAGAGCGCTTGCTCTTCTTGCAGGAGCAAGTATGGTGATCGGTCAGCACTTTGCTAATCAGATCACCGGAGAAACGACAACAACAGGTCTTGGTTATAAAGTTCCGTATCTGTATATGTTTTTCATTTTTGCGATTGCTGCTCTGTCCTTTGTCGCATTTTTCTTCAAGCTGAGAAAGCCTCATTATGTCCTTATGGGACTTTATGCGGCAGGTGCGGTTTACGGGCTTGCAGGAATGATTTTTAACTGGTGCAGTATCCCTATGGGACTCTACCTGCTTGCTTACGGCGGCTATGGAATATGGCTTCAGGACTTTATTCTTAGGCTTCATAAGGAGCTTGACTATCTTTCTCTTCAGGAAGGCTTTCCGGATTTTATCATTGCGATAAACGAACCTCGTCCTATGGCGAATACAAGCGGTATGCACTATAAGCAAAGCGAGTTTATAAAACGTCAGCAGCGTCAGCGTATTGAAAACGGCGAAGTCCCTGAGCTTCCCCAGTCTGCCGAAATGGACGAACTTACAATAGATACGCCGCTTCCGAAAAGCAGTCGTAAAATTGACAATATGATGTAATTATTTTGGAGTAAATTTATGAATGATTTTAACAACGTCGAGCTTAATTCGGTACATGATGTAAAGGTGCTGATATGCTACCTGCTTGATAAGCTTAATCGTCCTGTCACCGAGGAACAGCTTTACGAGATCGCCTTGAACAGCGAGGTTATAAATTATTTTTACTACACCGAAGCAATGGGCGACTTGCTGAAAAATCAGTCAGTAATAAAGGTTCAGCGCGGGGGAGAGACATATATTGAGCCTACCGAAAAGGGTCGTTTCGGCGCGGATTATTTTAATGAATCCATTCCTTACTATTTCCGCAAGCAGCTTTTGAAAGCGGCAATGTATTATTTTGCCAGACTTAAACGTGAAAGTGAAGCGGATATAGAAATAACCGAAACACCGAACGGATGTGAGGTAAATTGTAAAATTAAAGATACCCGATTTGACCTAATGCGGATATCGCTTTACGCACCAGATTACGACCAGGCAAAGCTGATAAAAGATAAGATCCTGCTTAATCCTGCTGATTTTTATAGTAAAGTAGTGGGGTTTGTCCTTGAAAACGAGGAAGAATCGATTCAGATAAATGTAGATTGACGCAGCAGATTTTGTATGGTTCACTAATAATTTTATATAAAACAAACCGACAGCTGATATTATATCAACTGTCGGTTTTGCTATGGTGCCGGTGGCGGGGGTCGAACCCGCACGGGGGTTAGCCCAACGGATTTTGAGTCCGTCACGTCTGCCAATTCCATCACACCGGCGAAAAATTTTACTACGTTATTTTAGCATATTTTTTCTGAAATGTCAAGTAATTTGCTTCTTTTTTATTTTTGGGGTAAATTCCGAATCAGGTATAGTTTCTTCTATGTAACCATTAATATTGATTTTTCATAAAATAAGTCAAAGGTTAAAGCTTTTGCATAACCGGAAAGGAGCAGTTATGTATAACAATGCAAATTTACCAAATAACAATAAAGGAAATGAGTTAAGCGCATTTCCTGCTGAAACTCCGATTGGAATGTGCTATGTACCGTTTCAGCAGTGGGAGATACCATATGCGGAAAATATTGCTCTTGAACGCGGCACAATTTTTCCAAGTCTTGATCTGCCATTCTTAGGAAAGGAGATTTCAGATAATGAACGGAAATAATCTAATGAGGGCTATACAGATGTATGATTTTTATTTAGATGAACTTAATCTTTATCTGGATACGCACCCCGACGACCATCAGGCACTGGCTATGTTTAAAAAGTACAACGAACTCAGGGCAGCAGCATATGAAACATATATAAAAAAATACGGTCCTGTAACTGTTGATCAGTCTTCAACCGATTCTCATTTTAATTGGGTGGACAGTCCGTGGCCTTGGGAAAGGAGCGCTAATTAATGTGGCAATATGAGAAAAAATTACAGTACCCAATTCGAATAAAAAACAGCAATCCAAAGCTTGCACAGGCTATAATTAGTCAGCTTGGCGGTCCTGATGGCGAATTGGCAGCATCGTTAAGATATCTTAATCAGCGTTATGTTGCGCCTTATTCCCAGATAAAAGGACTGCTCACAGATATCGGAACAGAAGAATTTGTACATAGACAATAGAAACAAAGCTCAGAATAAATAGTCAATTTTCAGCTTCATGTCGGATTGATTATATCTTCCGCCTGACGTTTTGGTGTAGCTGATGCGCTTTATAGCAGTTTTAAGCAATTGGTTCTTTCGGATAGGGTCGTCAATATTCCGGTAGTCATTCAAAATATTATCAAGTGCCGTACAAACTTCAACGGGAGCGATATTAGTTTTTGCAGGTTTTTCCTGTTCGATCATTTTTTCAAGCTCATTTATGCGCCGGCATATTATTGCAGAACGTTCCGCAAAAACTTCTTTTGTATATACTTCCTGTTCAAGCAGATCATAAAGCTTTGTTTGCTGCTTTTTTAATTTTTCCAACTCGGATAAAGCAGCTTTTCTTATCTCTGAATTTTTTTGCAGCAAATCATTTTTATAATTTTCAATTGTAACTTTGCAGTGCTTGTATTGCTTTTTTAATGAGTTCACAATTGCTTCTTCTATTTCATTTTCGCATGAGGACATACATTTGCAGCCTTTATGATTGCATACATAATATGCAGGCTTGTCTTTGTAGGGACGCCTAATCATAGAATGTCCGCAAAGTCCGCAATAAAGCAGACCGACAAATTGATTTTTTATAGGCTTCTGAAAATGATTTGAAGGATGTGCGGATTTTGATGTGATATCCTTTGCTGCAAGCCATACCTCTTCGCTTATTATGGATTGGTGCTTGCCCTGAAAAATATTTCCCTCTGACTTCGGCCTTGAATACACAATTTTTCCGTCCACAAGCTTCTTTTGAGTCTTGCGCCTGTTCCAGCGAAGCTTTCCGCAGTACACAGGATTTTCTATGATATCTTTAACGCTTGATGCGCTCCAGGAATCGGTTCGCTTAGGAGGAATACCGAGCTTGTTCAAGTATGTAGCAATTTTACTGTAACCCATATTCTTTTGAGTGTATAGCTCATACATAAGCTTTACAGCGTTAGCCTCTTGTTCTATTGGCTCAAGTGTATATGATTTCTCTTCATAACAGTGTGCTTTTTTATAACCGTAAGGCGGAACTGAACCTATGTAATTTCCCTCACTGACAGAAGCCATGCGTCCTGCCTGCATACGACGGCGTATCGTTTTATATTCACGGCGGCTCATAAAGAGAGAAAATTCAAAATATTCTTCATCAAACTCATTGTTCGGGTCGTAAACCTTTGCAGGAGTAACTATTTTTGTTCCGCTGAATTTAAATGCCTGACTAACAAGACCTTGATCCATAGTATCGCCTCTTGCAAGACGTTCCACTTCCATACAAATTACGCCTTCCCATTTTCCGCTGCTCACTTCCTGAATAAGCTGCTGCATTACAGGACGTGCGGCAATAGTTTCACCCGAAACAAGCTCATTATAAACTGCTCTAACTTCCAAGCCGCGTTTTCGGGATAGTTCAAGAAGCTGTTCACGGTGACGCGCAAGAGTCTCGCCGTCTCCTCTTGCCTCTGCTTCAAGGTCAGCACGGGATTTTCTAAGGTATATTGCATATGGCATAAACAGACTCCTTTGGGGTGAAGTGTTTGTCCTGTATTAATACTAATCCCTCATTAAAGTGTAGACAAAAAATCTGCGCAAAATCCATATATGCGAGATTTTTCTTGATTTTTTGTACACTTTATAATCGGGGATTAGTATAAGACAGCTTTCAAAACCGCTGCAGCGATTTCTTCACAAGAACTACCACAATTGATTGATAAATTATATGCAATATTTCATATATCAATGTCCGTAATCCGTTCATACAACGGTGCTTAAAGTTCTGTACATTTTGTATTATTTTAATTCTGCTGAATTTTTTGCTTTATTTTCAAAACGTATCCGCAACAATAAATGATATAGGACAATCTGCGGCTGCCATATATTTTATGGGAGGTGTTTTTATGTTAAACGGCGCAGATATATTTGTGCTGTCAACAGGAACAGTTTGCACGGTTGAGTGGACTCGTCCCGAAACCGGCTCAGAGGTTACTCAGGAAGAACAAGAAAAGCTTATTAAAAACTTTGCGGAAACATGGTTCAAAATCGTAATTGAAGAGTGCGAACGGCTTCTTGAAACGGGCAATACTGAGCTTGCAGAAAAACGCTGGCATGACACCGGACTTGAAATTTCTCCGCCATGGCAGAGAAAGTAATAAATTAAATTGCTTTTATAATTGAATTTTATATGAGAATATTTTGCAAAGATATAAAAAAGAGCTACCTGATTTCAAAATCAGATAGCTCTTTATTCATTCAACAATTCAAAAATGTTGCCAAATCATTACCAATTGGCAATGTCACAAGCAGAAAAATGTGGTATTACTCCATTTCAGCAGGCTTGTACATTATTCCCACTCGACTGCCCTAGAGTGAAATCTTGTGATAATATGCACCTAAAATGCATATTATATCCATTTATTATTTATATTTTGCGAATTGCTGTTTCGTTCGTGAAATTTTTGTAGCCATTTTGTAGCCACTCATTCAAGAATTAAACCTTTCACTTAACTGCCTGCTTAAATCAGAGAGTGATTTGAGTGAGCCTAAATTGCTGTATTCAAAACTTTGTGTAAGGCTATCCCATTGCATAAATCCAAGGATATGTTCGAACTGCTGATTATTTACAACTGTATCAATATGTGACAAGTGGCGTTCGGTTAAAAGAAGCTCTGTTAATCTTGAGCTACCACCATTGTCGATGTTTACTAATAGCCCATACCTTGCACCAGATACTAAACAATAGCCTACCAGCTGTGACCATTCTTTTAGTCCTGCGCTTCTTACGAGCTTAACCTCAAGAATTAGCAATTCAAACTTTATTCCGTCTGTGATTAATCCGAATATATCCAAATTAAGTGGAGGGACATTTTGTGCAAATGCCCTTGCGCAATCGCATTCAGTTGGGTGTTCACGGATAATTCTTTGAAGATTAGTTTTCAGCTCTCCAATTCCCCAGTAAACATACAGCTCCCGCTCACTACCAACACGGAAATTGCTTTTTAGTTGCTGTTCGATAAACCTCTGGATTTCAGGGTAGTACGATACCTCATTGCGCTGTTCATTCGGCACTATTCAAGTCCT
>JBJESH010000069.1:0-5465 GCA_051882695.1 Oscillospiraceae bacterium
AGTCATTGCGCAAAGTCCCACAAACGTAAAATCTGTTTCGTCCTCTTCGGAAATTTCCTGCTTGTCAATAATTCGCTCCGCAAAACACAGCACCCTCATTCCCCTTTCGGAGTAAGCTGTATTCTGTGCTGAAATCTCGTTTTTATCCTCGTCGGTAATATCTCTTACAATGCCGTTCACCTTTATTTTTGTCAGTCGGTCAAGCATATTATCCACAGCGCCCTTTGTGAACATGACCGTTTCACCGTCTATCTTATGAAGCGTACTCATCAGCTTGCGGTCGCTGTCAAAGGGCACTTCCGAAATTCTCGGATAAGCCGTTCTTGCGCCGCAGCTTTCTTCCCTGCCGTAAAATTCGATAAGCGCAGTTTCGGTCGGGTCGCCTATCGTGCCGTCGTCAGAAAATACCGCGTCGTTGCAAAGCGACATTGCAAATGCCATATCCTCACACTCTGTACAGCCGCAGTCGGCATCGTGGTTTTCTCCGTCAAAATAGACCTCACGGACTGTCATTTTGTTTTTCGTGAGAGTACCGGTTTTATCGGAGCAAATCACGCTTACACAGCCAAGGCCCTCTACTGCCTTCAGGTCTTTGATAACGGCATGCTCGTCGGCCATTTTTCTTGTACCGATAGCAAGAGAGATCGTTACTATTGAGCTTAATGCCTCGGGAATAGCCGCAACGGCAAGAGCTACTGCAAACATCATAGCGTCGAGGAACTGCTCTCCTCTGAGTACCGAGAGAGCAAGAACTATTACACAGATAATAAGAATTGCGATCGAAAGCTTTTTTGAAAAAGCGTCCAGACTTTTTTGCAGCGGAGTTTTCTTTGCTTCCGCCTTGTTTATCATTTCGGCTATCTTGCCTATCTCGGTATTCATGCCGGTTTCAGTGACCGCAATAACGCCTCTGCCGCCTGTGATAAGCGAGCCGCTGTAAATCATGTTAACTCTGTCTCCAAGCATGACATCGCCGTCCTTTTCTATCGGAGCGATGTTTTTCTGTACACTGTCACTTTCACCTGTAAGCGAGCTTTCATTTGACATAAGTCCTGCCGCTTCGATAACTCTGCCGTCGGCAGATGCAACACTTCCTGCTTCAAGAAGAAGGATATCTCCGCACACGACCTCTCTTGCCGGAATTTCACAGACCTTCCCGTCTCTTATTACCTTTGCTGACGGAGCAGACATTGCTTTAAGAGCGTCAAGGGATTTTTCCGCTTTGAAATGCTCAACTGTGCCGATAACGGCGTTCATTACTATAACGCAAATTATGACTGCTGTGCTTTCGCCGTTTCCCGTAAGCGCCGACAGTACTGCGCAAATCACAAGAATCGCTACCAACAGGTCTGCAAACTGAGAAAGAAAGACTGTAAGTACACCTGCACGTTTTTCCTCGGCTATTTCGTTTGCACCGTCTTTTTCAAGGCGCAATTCTGCCTCCGATGCAGAAAGTCCATTCCATGAGGTTTTAAGCTTTTCCATGGTTTCTTCCGCTGTTTTTCTGAAATACTCCATAACCGCACACTCCTTATGTTTTTTGCTGTTATGCAATAAAAAAAAGACTATTATTGCATAACAAAATGAAATGCAATAAAAGTCTCGCTGTTGGCACTTAAATATGCCAAGCACGGAACCGGGTCTGCGCCTGATGGTGAAAGCACAAACCGTACTGACGACCCCGTGCGCAGAGCCGCTACTCCCTTTTATGTTGAAATCAGTATAAAATAAAATCCGCATGTTGTCAAGCGGATTTTATTTTTTTGTTGCTTTTTACATTAAAAAATAGCAAAAAATCTGTTTTTTGCGCAGTCTGCACAAGCTATGCATGGACTTTCATAAAATCCACAAACTCGCTTTCGGGAATAGGTCTTGAATAATAATACCCTTGGATATACTCGCAGTTCAGCTCGGCAAAACGCTTCGCAAGCTGTTCGCTTTCAATGCCTTCGACGACTATCTTCATATCCATATCCTTAAGCATTTTTATAGTATTTTTCAGGACTATCCACATTCTGGGGTTGTCCTCTTCATCAACAAACGCCTTGTCAAGCTTTACAAGTGTAATTGGCAGCGAAGCCACGCTTTTTATATTGGAAAAGCCTGTACCGTAATCGTCAAGCGAGAATTTTATTCCCTCCTGAGTAAGCTTCTCAAGATTTTCCATCATAATATTCTGAGCATAAGACGCAGCAGTCTCTGTTATTTCAAGATTGATCTTATCATGCGAAACACCGTATTGGCTTGTGATCTGCAAAACCTTATCCGCAAGGTCGGTCTGCATACACTGGGCAACTGACAGGTTTATCTCGATATAATCCAGACCAAGGCTTTCAAAATCTTTTCCGGAAATGAAACGGCAGACTTCTTCAAGTACATAGTCGCCTATTTTGTGGATCGCTCCCGACCTTTCCGCAGCTGTAATGAACAAATCAGGCGGAATAAAGCCGTATTTGTCATCGTTTAACCGCAGTAAAGCTTCCGCAGAAACAAATCTTTTTTTCTCAACGGAATATATAGGCTGATAATACACCATAAAATTCCTGTTAGCAATTGCATTGTCAATGATCTCGTCCATTTCGCTGTTAAGGTGAAAGCTTTTGGACTTGATAACATCTGCCGCCTGAAGAACACGACCCGAAAATGGTATCTTTCCGCAAAGATCGTTGCCGAAAGCCATAAGCGATCTAAAGTCTGAAATATCCTTCGGGCAGTATGCAACGCATACATAAGCGATAAGGTTAAGCTCAAGCTGGTTTAAAATAATACTGTTTTTCAGTTCCGAGTTTATTTTTTCCGCAGCTGTATTGACCTTGTCATAATTTCTTTCAGTGACAACAATACGGAATCTTCCGCGGTCAAGGTAATACAAGTCCGCACGAAGCTTCATTTCCTTGTTGACTGCCGAAATATCACCGGCAACCTTTTTAAGAAGCTCATTTGCCGAATCATACCCGAGAATGGAAAGCATAGAAGTATAGTTTGATATATTGATGATTATTATGCCAACGTTTTTTTCGTTTGCAAAATTTCTTTTCATATCATCGGCATAAGCGCTGTACTTTCCCAATCCCGTTGAAGAATCTATCAATTCCTCGGGGCGCTGAACAGTTATTGTGATAAGCATAAGCGCTATCGAACTGAAGAAAAGTTCAACCAGCAGCTCATGCTTATACCACTGGAGAGCTGTTGCAATAAGCGTAAGCGGATATATTGAATAAAGTGAAATAAGCTTTGTATTTGAAAAAAGCTTCCTGTACTTTATCAGATAGAACAGTCCGAGTCCGACATACACAATGGCATTTATATATACCATCGGGAAACAATGGCTGCGGGTGTACTTATAGTTTTCGTCAAAATAAAATATAAGGTTTGTGAACGGGTCAAGCAGTATCATAACAAAAACGACAGAACACGGAAGAATAAGCATCGTTTTTAATGCCCAGTCTTTTTTCAGCTTGTGCCATGTGTCGGTAAGACTTATCAGGTAAACCGTATAGACCGGTACGGTAAGATTCCGGAAAAACAGGTATCCCATGTGGGAAATATATCTTACTGCCATGCTGCAATTTTCAACATCCGGTCTGATATCCTCGGCAACCGCCCAGAGGTCAAAGATAATATCCACAAGCAAAATTGCCGAAAGCACAAGAAAAAGACGGTTTGACAACCCGTTTATCATTTTCCTGAATATAACGGAAAATACTATTACAAGGACAAGGATAAGCGCACACATATCAAAATATATAATTGGTGTCACCCGCACTCCTCCTTTGTGTAAAATAGCTTAATTATTTGTGCAAAATGCAAAATAAATTGTATAAATATATAATAACATACATTTCAGAAAAAATAAAGCTTTTTTTTAAATAACAGTAACTTTCAACAAAAAATGCAGGCTATTCTTATGTAGAATATCCTGCATTTAGGACTGCGGTTTTATCAAGCTATGATCAGGGGCTGAAGCTGTATACCCTCCAGCGCTGCTTCAACAGCTTCGGGAATGCGCCCGAAATCTGCCGAAAGTGAACGCGGCTTGCCTGTGAAATCGTCCTGCCCCAATGGAACGAAATACACGCTTTTGTAATTCAGCAGCGCACCGATATTCTTTGCCGAACCCGAAAGGCCGTCATTTGTTGACGGTGCAAGCACAACGGGTCTTGCATTCCTGATGTGGGATTTTGCCGCCATTGTAACAGGCGTATCAATTATTCCAAGAGCAAGCTTTGCCATTGTATTTCCCGTACAAGGCGCTATCAGAAGAACATCAAACATTTTTTTCGGTCCTATCGGTTCTGCATCCTCAATGGTTTTTATTACCTTTTTGCCTGTAACGCGTTCAAGATACTCAATATGCTCCGCCGCTTTACCGAAACGGGTATCCAATAAAGCAGCGTTGAATGACATTATTGCTGTAACATCCGCCCCGTCCGCAATAAGCCGTTCAAGCTGTGCAAACGCCTTTCTGAACGTACAGAACGAACCGCAAACCGCAAACCCGATTTTTTTGCCTCTAAGGTCTGCCATAAGGCTCACCCCTTTCGGCAAGTATATTGTTAATGGTATCTGCAATTATCTCACCCGAAGTAACAGGTGCGACCTTTCCGGGAAGCGACAAAAGCCAGATCACCTTTAGTCCCAGTGCTCCCGCAGTAGTGAGATCCACTCCGCCGGGCTTTGAAGCAAGGTCTATTATAAGACAATTTTTATCAATTTTTTTCAGGTTTGCTTCATCAAGTATTACCGCCGGAACTGTATTGAAAATTATATCAAAGCTGTCATTCATCTCTCCGAGTTTATCAATTTTTACCGCATTGCAGCCGTATATCCTCGCCCATGCAAGATCGGAGCATTTCCGTGCAGCAACAGTGATTTCAGTGTGAAATCCCGAAAGCGTTTCAATAAGCGTTTTTGCGATCCTTCCTGCGCCGAGAATGAGTATCTTTCTTCCCGAAAGTGTTGTGGGAAGCTCTTCCATTGCAGCCTGCACCGCACCTTCGGCGGTCGCAACTGCGTTAAGTACAGCAAATTCCTCCCGTTTGGAATAATCTATGACCGTCAGATTTTTTTCTTCAAAGATTTTTCTTACCTCGGAAGCTACCATTCCGCCGAAAACTACACCGTTTTCCTTTACCGCGTGTGAAAGACTTTCAAGTGAAATGCTGTGTCCCGAGTAAGGAGCGTTTACCGTTACACCATCGGGAGAGGACGGAAGCGGCAGAACGAGATAATCCGCACGCTCTTTAAGGTCTGAAATCCTGTCGGTCAGAATAACTTTTTCCGACATGACAGCGCTTCTGTCAAAGCCTGCCGCATAAACTCTGCCGGTTTCGGCAAGCCTGTCGGCCAAAGCAGCAAAACGCAGGTCTCCGCCTGCGATCAAAAAGATTTTGTTCATATACAAACTTCCTTTCCACCGGAAACATAAGTTAGGATTTTTACTTTCCCTTACATAATATGCCTGC
>JBJESH010000070.1:0-5373 GCA_051882695.1 Oscillospiraceae bacterium
TGCAGGGGCAAGATGGCAGAGATTAGGAGTCTTTGAGCTTATCTCATTGGCAACGTCAAGGTTAATGTCAATGCCGCACTCATGTGCAATTGCAGGCAAATGAAGCATACTGTTTGTGGAGCAGCCAAGTGCCATATCAACTGTAAGAGCATTCATAAACGCCTTTTCTGTCATAATATCAAGAGGTCTTATGTCCTTTTCGATAAGCTCCATAATCTTCATGCCTGCGTGCTTTGCAAGCTCAATACGCTGAGAATAAACCGCAGGGATAGTTCCGTTTCCGCCGAGAGCCATACCAAGGACCTCAGTAAGGCAGTTCATGGAGTTTGCAGTGTACATACCGGAACAAGAGCCACAGGTAGGACAACCCTTTTTCTCATATTCTTCAAGCTTTGCCTCATCTATAGTTCCTGCGGCAAATTTTCCGACAGCCTCGGAAATGCTGGAAAAGCTTGTTTTCTTTCCATCAACGCGTCCTGCAAGCATAGGACCGCCGCTTACGAAAATCGTAGGAATGTTAAGTCTTGCCGCAGCCATAAGCAGACCGGGAACGTTCTTGTCGCAGTTGGGAACCATAACAAGTGCGTCAAAGCCATGCGCAAGAGCCATTGCCTCTGTGGAATCGGCGATAAGGTCACGGGTAACGAGGGAATATTTCATACCCTTGTGTCCCATTGCAATACCGTCGCAGACCGCAATTGCAGGGAAAACTATAGGCGTACCGCCTGCCATTGCAACACCAAGCTTTACGGCGTCAACTATCTTGTCGATGTTCATATGTCCCGGCACTATCTCGTTGTAGGAGCTTACGATGCCGACCATAGGACGGCTTACCTCTTCATTTGTAAGACCCAGCGCGTGGTAAAGCGCACGGTGAGGTGCATTGTTTGCACCTTTTTTGATTGAATCACTGTACATTTTAATCTATCCTTTCATTATTATTCTTCAAGAGTCGCACCTATTATTGTTCCGTTTTCTATGTAGTATGCTTCAAGGTCGTCGTAAACCAGTTTTTCTTCCGAAAGTCCCACTTCGGTTTCTGACCAGTTTACATACTCAACGTCCGTACCGTCAGCCGTGAATTTCACAAAAGCGTATCCGTACCAATCCTCAGGGAAAGACCAGATCGCCTCTCCAAGAGGGTCAAGGTCGTTTTCTGTTATAACAAGAGTTTTTCCGCCGTATACAGAACAGTCTCCGCCGGTATCTGAAAGCTTATTCAGATAGCTTCGGCAATAAACAAGCGCGTCAACAGCCTTTCCTATTCCGAACTGTGCTTTTTCAGAAAAATCATCGGAAGAATAAGCATCCGCCGCAAATTCATTCAGTACACTCACAAGCTTGTCAAATGCTTCGGGGATATCGCCCATGAAGTTTGCCGTAATGGTTTTACCGTCAGCATCAGTAATATTCAGACTGCAATTGTTCAGCGGCATGGATGCATCATTATCGCCATTATTGTCGCTCCCGTTGTATTCTGCAATATTCATACCGTTGATAGTTTCGGTAAGCTTCATTACCTGTTTGTCCGTAATAAATCCGGTTTCATTTTTTTCGTTTCCGCCCCACGCAATAACATAAACTCGTTGATGTCTCGGAGAAATTTGAAAATACAGATATTCGTTTGTTTCGGGATAATTATAAGTGAAATGAAGCTCGCTTATCATACCAATATTTTCGTTTTTAGCAGCAGTTTCCGTTTCGGACATTTTGCTTTCGGTTGTCTGCTGTGTTTCCGCATTTGTTTCGGAATCTGCTTCCGTCTGTGTTTCTGAGGTTTGCACGGCTGCAAATTTGGTTTCCGAAGCACTTTCCAATACAGTTTCTTCTGTTTCAGACTCAATCAAATCGGTAAGCGATTCGGTTTGCTCCGTAACTACGTCAACGTTTTTTTTGCATGAGGAAAACATACTACACATAATAATTGCCAGAATTGCCGCAAGAACTTTTTTCATATTGTTCACCTCAAAATCAGTCACCGAAATATTTTTTGTAATTCATTATAAAGTCATAAGCAAGCGAGAAGAATTTTTCATTGCTGAATACGTCAGAAAATTCTTTGTCAAGCTTTTCATATTCGCCGCTGCTGCTGAAATCAAGAAAATCATTTATGCTTTGTCCGGTTGGCTTTTTTCCGCTGTCATAGTTGGTTTTAAGTGCCTGTTCGATAACTTCCGCAGGTTTAGAAAATCCGATAGCACGAAAGCCCTCTGCGCCCGCCCCTATAAAATCACGGGAGGTATTAAAAAATGCCTGTGCAAAACCGCCGTTTATAATCTCTTTTGCCACATAATCGGCGCAATAAACATTAAGACAGGGCGTGGGCAGAGAGTTTATAACCCTGCCCATGTCCGACCAGTCATCAGCAAACTTGCCCTCGACCCAGCAAGTCACAGCAAGCACAAGTTCTTCCTTAGGGATGCTGTCAAGCTCTGACTTTTTGAGCTTTTTATATTTTTCCTGCTTTGCAATAAAGCTGTCAATATCGGTGTATGATGACAAAAAATCAAATTTGCTCATTGTTATGACCATATTCCCAACAAGGAATATGTGTCCTCCCCTCTATACGATATTTTGTTTTCCAATTTACAAATCAGAAAACAAAACTCGCAGTTTGAAAACAAAGCTTTTCAAACTTTTACTCCGCATTACCGAGGAACGCTGCTCCTATGATACCTGCATCATTGCCAAGCTCAGCAACTGTAATTTTCGTGTTGCAGTCAAGCATTCTGGTATATACCTCTTTAGCAACAAGTTCCTTGAGGGGAAGCATAAGAGGATCGCCCTCGTTGCACACGCCGCCGCCGATACAGAGAATATCGGGCTGGAAAATATTTATAACGCTTGTGATGCCGCTTGCAAGGTATTTGATATATTTGTCGACCACTTCCTTGCCTGCCTTGTCTCCTGCACGCATTGCGTCAAAAGCATGGCGTGCGGAAGAGTGACCGTCCTTAGCGGCATAGTCAGCCATAATGCTGTCAGGATGGTCTGCAATTGCCTGCTTTGTCATGTTAATAAGACCTGTCGCTGAGGAGAACACCTCGAAGCAGCCCTTTCTTCCGCAGGTACACTGAGGACCGTCAACCTCGATAACCATATGACCTATTTCTGTACCTGCAAGATTTCTGCCGGTAAAAATTTTGCCGTCAATGATTACGCCTGCGCCGACTCCTGTACCAAGAGTAATGCATACAGCATCCGTAGCACCCTTTGCCGCACCTGCAACAAACTCTCCGTAAGCTGCCGCATTTGCATCGTTTGCAACATAAACAGGTTTGTTAATGTGTTCCTGAATATACTTTCTGATGGGTACATTCTCAAAGCCGAGATTGTTGGAATAAGGGATCATACCGTTAACATTATCTGCGATACCGGGAGTACCAACGCCTATCCACTCAATTTCGTCAACGGAAATTCCTGCATCCTTGCAGGCTTCAATGCTGACCTTTGCCATATCGTCCGCAATTTCCTTTGCAGGACGAGGGCAAAGAGTCTTTGTCTTAGCCTTGCCGATGATCTCAAACTTTTCATTGACAACTCCTGCTTTAATGTTTGTTCCGCCAAGGTCGATACCAATGTAATACTTCATAACCTTTTCTCCTTTTTATTCATCATTTTTTACTATATTGCGCAGCCATATTCCCTTTTTAACGAGGATAAAGCCTATTGTAACCTTTATTATATCAATAAATTGACAGCAGAAATAAATTTTCCTTATATCAAAATCCGTGAAGCTGACCAGCAGCAGAGCTGACGGAATAGTTACCGCCCAAACATAAGCACTGTCGAACAGGAACGTAATGAGAGTACGTCCTCCTGAACGTAGTGTAAAGTATGCTGCGTGCATAAATGCTGCAAGAGGCATGAAAAATCCCGAAATCATAATAAGCGTCGACGCAAGGTCTCTAACCTGCTCCGTTGTATTATAGAACATCGGGAACACTCCCGAAAGCGCAGCCATAAGACCGCCTGTGACAAGTCCTGCCGCAACGGTAAAAGCAATAAGCCGTGTATCTGTTTCCTTAGCCCGTTTCATATCCCCTGCCCCAAGGATCTGTCCTACTATGATTCCCACAGAATTTCCGAGAGCAATAAATATTACTCCGAACAGATTAAATATCGTTGAGGAAATATTTGTTGCCGCAACCACTTCAAGACCTTTTCGTGAGTAACACTGGTTAAGCACTGCCATTCCGGATGACCAAAGAAACTCGTTTACAGCAAGCGGAAGTCCGCTGATAATGATTTTTTTTACAAGTCCGACAGGAATTTTCATGCTTCTGAATGCACCGGTAATAAATTCGTTTACATCGCTGTTGGCATGAGTCCAAAAAACAACTATTGCACACTCGGTAAAACGTGAAATGACCGTTGCAAGCGCTGCACCCTTTACACCCATTGCAGTAAGTCCGAGCTTTCCGAAAATAAGCACCCAGTCAAGCACAAGATTTATCAGTACAGCCGTCAATCCTGCAAACATCGGCGGAAGGGTTTTATTTGTTTCACGCAGAGTCGAAGCGTAAATCTGTGTGACCGTAAACGGGATAAGTCCGACAAGCATTATGCTGAGATATTCCTGCCCTGATTTTAAAGTAAGCGCTTTGTTTCCCTCCGCACCGTCTCCTGTTAGGTACATTGTAATAAGTCCAGTACCGAAAACAGAAAGCACTGTCGCTCCGACAGCAAGGATAATCAGTCCCGAAATTATCTTGAAACGGAAAGTGTCTCTCACGCCCTCTGTGCTTCCCTTGCCGAAAAACTGTGCGCCGAAAATTCCAGGTCCTGCAAGTATTCCGAAAATGCAAAGATTAAACACAAAAAGCAGCTGATTGACAATTGCCGTACCCGACATCTGCTCTGTGCCTATCTGCCCGACCATTATATTATCCAGCAGTGCAACGAAGTTTGTTATGCCGTTCTGTATCATAATTGGAACGGCAATAAGAAAAACATTTTTATAAAACTGTCTGTCACCCAAAAATCTATTTGCTTTTATTTTCATAACGCCTGTAAAATCCTTTCACGGGCGTCAGTCGATACGAGTCAGCACCGCCTTGCATTTGCCCGATATTGTATATTTTCCGCAGCCTGCCGGAATAAACGCAGTCTCGCCCTTTTTCAGAGTGATCTCATTTTCACCGCAGGCAAGCTTAACCTCTCCCTCAAGGTTAAGAATGCACTCGAAGGAGGTTTCATCGGCATTAAAGCACGCCTCTTTTTCAATGTCAACCGAATATACTGTAAAGTATTCACACTTTGAAAGCAGACGCTTAACTGCGCCGTTTTCCTCAAAGGAAGCAGTTACAGGATAAGGCTTTGCAGGACAAAGCTTTGTAACATCAACAGCTTTGTCAATATGGAGCTGTCTTG
>JBJESH010000071.1:0-5354 GCA_051882695.1 Oscillospiraceae bacterium
GCATATTCGGTATATGTACCCTCTGCGGCATTTTCATCGGCAAGTTCAAACAGAGGATTGATGTTTGCATCGATAAGGCTTACAGTATCGTCATTTGACGGCGTGTGTATCTCAAAATACTGCGCTTCGGTGGAAATGCTCTGCATTGCTTCGTCAAAGGTTTTTGATTCGGCAGGGCTTGAAAGAAGCACGAAGGCTGTAAGTGTACAAACGATAATTGTATCAAAGAAAACCTCAAAAATACCCCACATACCCTGAACAACGGGTTCCTTTACGTCGGAAGCGGAGTGAACCATTACCGAAGAACCGAGACCTGCTTCGTTTGAGAATACACCGCGCTTGAAGCCCATGGTTACGGCACGCTTGATAATATAACCGCCGATACCGCCTGCAACTGCGCCAAAGTTGAACGCGTTGCTGAAAATGCTGGAGAATACATAAGGGATCTGCTTGTAGTTTGAAACAAAGATAATGAGACAGCCGATTATGTAAAACAGTGCCATAAACGGAACAAGCTTTTCGGTAACGCTTGCGATACGCTTGATTCCGCCGACAATAACAAGTGCGGCGATCGCTGCAAGGACAATACCTGTAATAATGGTAGGAACATTAAAATTGGATTTCATTGCGCTTGAGATAGAGTTTACCTGCGTCATGTTTCCGATGCCGAAGGATGCAAGCACACAGAAAATTGAAAAAAGTATAGCCAATGGTTTTGCAAGATGCCTGATGCCCTTTCTGTCCTTCAGACCTTCCTGAAGGTAGTACATAGCACCGCCGGACCATTCGCCGTTAACATTTTTCTTACGGAAATAAATTCCCAGAACATTTTCGGAATAGTTTGTCATCATACCGAAAAATGCGGAGAGCCACATCCAGAAAACTGCGCCGGGACCGCCGACTGCAATTGCAGTTGCTACACCTGCGATATTTCCGGTTCCGATAGTTGCTGCAAGAGCTGTTGCAAGAGCCTGAAACTGGGAAATCGCTTTTTTATCCTTTGTTTTTGTTACCGATTTTTTCTTGAAAATTGCAAGAAAAGTTTCATTTGACCAGTGCTTTATTTTGGTTACCTGAAAAAAGTGTGTTCTGACCGTCATGTAAATGCCCGTTGAAATGATCAGAACAAGCATGGGAATTCCCCAAACGAAGCCGTTTACAGCACCGTTTATGGATTCGACCGCTTTTACAAATGCGTCCATCTGACCTTATCCCTCCAATAAAAGTGTTATGAATAATTATATCACATTTATTGCAAAAATAAATGAATATTTTATAACTATTTATATAATTATTAACAAACCTGTTTATTGGTGGAGTAATGTAAAAGCATCGTAAAGGCTGTTTTTGAACATATAAAAGTATTGTTTAATCTGAAAGATTTCCCCGTAGGACTGACAGAAGCTTTTTTTCACGGCGTGATACCTGAACCTGCGACATTCCAAGCATTTCGGCGGTCCTCGTCTGGGTCATATCCTTGAAATACCGAAAATAGATCAGCTTGCGGTCGGTTTCGTCAAGAAGCGAAAGCGCTTGCCTGAGTGAAAGAATATCCACAAGCTCTGCATCGGGTGCAGGCTCGGCAATATCTATCTGACTGTCATCTCCGCTTTCGGGATTTGCTGTAAGCGAAACAAGCGGCTGGTTTACAGCAAGCGCTTCCGCGACTTCTTCCGGAGATGAGCAGGTCATTTCCGCAAGCTCAGAAACGGTAGGCTCTCTGCCGCGAAGTATTGAAAACTGTTCCCGTGCACGGGAGACTTTCATTCCGAGTTCCCGTACCGAACGGCTTACCTTTACCGAGCCGCCGTCACGAAAAAGCCGTTTTATTTCTCCGAGAATGACGGGTACAGCATATGTTGAGAATTTTACGCCGCGGTTCTGGTCGAAAGCCGACGCAGCCTTGACAAGACCTACACATCCTGCACCGTATAGGTCGTCGTATTCTATTCCTTTTCCCCTGAAACGGTTTGCGCACAGGTGAACAAGACCGAGATTTTCTTCAACGAAGCGGTCGTATTTAACTGAATTCACGGCAGGCATATCCTTTCATTAACTTATGTATCATTTTGTGCCGAAAGAATTTTTCGTTTCATAGTAACAGTTGTGCCTTTTCCAACAATGCTTCGTACGGTTAATTTGTCCATAAAGCTTTCCATGACCGCAAAGCCCAGACCTGCACGTTCTTCTTCAGGCGCAGATGTATAAAGCGGTTCCATTGCCTGTTCAATATCGTGGATCCCGCATCCGCTGTCATGTATTTTTATGTACAGTACATTTCCCTCAAGGGCGCGGACGGTTATTTCTACTTTGCCGCTTGTGCCGCGGTAGGCGTGGACAATACAGTTTGTCACCGCTTCGGAAACAGCAGTTTTGATCTCTCCGATTTCCGCTGCGGAGGGGTCAAGCTGTGCGGAAAATGCGGAAACTACGGTTCGTGCAAGGCTTTCGTTCCTGCCGTCCGCAGGAAAGACAAATTTAATTTCGTTCAATATTTTCAAGCTGTTCACTTCCTTTGATTATTTAATAACAGCAAGCCTGTCCAGTCCTGCAAGGCGCATTACCTTTTTTATCTGTGCGCCTGTGTTTTCAATTATAATACTGCCGCCGTAAGGCTTTATGCTTTTGTACCTGCCCATGACAAGTCCTATACCGGAGCTGTCCATAAATGTTACGCCGTCAAAGTCAAGCACAAGCTGCTTGGGGTGATGACGGTCTATGGCAAGGTCGATGTCATCACGCAGACTTTTGGCGCTGTGATGATCTATTTCGCCGGAAAGACGGGCAATAACGGTGTTTTCCTCGGTATCAATGATAACCGGCATTTTATCACTTCCTTTTGCTGTGTTGGTGTGCAATATTTATTTTAATGCATATCGGGTGCGGAATTTGTCAAACCGTATTAACAATAATATAAATTCAAAGCATTATTTAACATATATTTTGCTTGTTCTTGTTGACACAAAAGGAATTTTGCTATATAATTTTTATGTATACACAGTGTTATGCCGTTGTATATATGCCGCATATGTAAATGTATATGGCGCTTGTTATAAATTTAACAAACTGTTCATTGACGTATGGGTATAAATATGGTACAATAACATTGTGATAAATTTAACAAACATTGAGACCCTACAAAATTCACCCCTTTGGGGTATAAATTAATTTGAAAGGCGGATAAAAACATGGCAAAGGAAAAGAAAGCTCCGGTTACCGAGGAACCCAAGGTTGAAACAGCCGAGATGATCAATACTCTGGTCAGCAACGCTAAGAAAGCTCTTGAAGAGTACATGAAGCTGGATCAGGATCAGGTTGATAAGATCACCGAGGCAATGGCTCTTGCAGGTCTTTCGGCACAGATGGAGCTTGCTAAAATGGCTGTTGAGGAAACAGGCAGAGGTATTTTCGAGGATAAGGTCACAAAGAATATCTTCTCCACAGAGTACATCTGGCATTCTATCAAGCACGAGAAAACAGTCGGCATCATCGAGGATAATGTTGATGAAAGCTATATGGAAATCGCCGAGCCTGTCGGAATCGTGTGCGGCGTAACTCCTACCACAAACCCGACTTCAACAACAATGTTCAAGTCCATTATCTGTGCAAAGACAAGAAACCCGATCATCTTCGGTTTCCACCCCTCTGCTCAGGAATGTTCCAAGAAAGCTGCTATGATCGTCCGCGATGCTGCAATTAAGGCAGGCGCTCCGGAGCACTGCGTACAGTGGATCGAATATCCTTCCGTTGAGGCAACAGGTCTTCTTATGAATCACCCCGATGTTGCTACTATCCTTGCAACAGGCGGCCCCGGAATGGTTAAGGCTGCTTACTCCGCAGGTAAGCCTGCACTCGGCGTTGGCCCCGGAAACACTCCTTGCTACATTGAAAAGACTGCTAACATCAAGCAGGCTGTTCACGACCTCGTTCTTTCCAAGTCCTTCGATAACGGTATGATCTGTGCTTCCGAGCAGGCTGCTATCATCGATGCTGAGGTTTACGACGAGGCAGTAGGCTTTATGAAATATCACGGCTGCTACTTTGCAAAGCCCGATGAAATAAAGAAGATCCAGGACGTTGTTATCAACGTTGAGAAAATGGCTGTTCAGCCTTGGGTCGTTGGTCAGTATCCTTGGCAGATCGCTGAAAAGGCTGGCATTACTATTCCCAAGGAGACAAAGGTTCTCTGCGTAGAGCTTCCCGGCACAGACGCTGAAAAATATCCTCTTGCTCTTGAGAAGCTTTCTCCTGTACTTGCAGTAGTTAAGGCTGACAATACAGACCATGCATTTGAAATGTGCGAGGAAATGCTCAAGCACGGTGCAGGTCATACTGCTGTTATCCACTCTTCCAACGAAGAGCTTATCGAGAAGTACGGCGAAACAATGAAGGCAAGCCGTATCGTAGTTAATTCTCCTGCTTCCTTCGGTGCTATCGGTGATGTTTACAACTCAATGGCTCCGTCCCTTACACTCGGCTGCGGTTCTTACGGTAAGAACTCCGTTTCTGAGAACGTTACAGCTAAGAACCTTGTAAACAGAAAGAAAGTTGCTAAGAGGAGATTGAATATGCAGTGGTTTAAGGTTCCCGAGAAGATTTATTTTGAACCGGGCTCTGTTCAGTACCTTGCTAAGATGCCCGAGATCCACAGAGCTATGATCGTTGCCGACCCCGGTATGGTTCAGTTCGGCTACGTTGACAGAGTTATCTATCAGCTCAACAAGAATGCTAATCAGCCCGCTATCGAAATTTTCAGCGAGGTTGAACCCGATCCCGACCTTACAACAGTAAGAAAGGGCGCAGCTGTTATGAACTCCTTTAAGCCTGACGTTGTAATCGCTCTCGGCGGCGGTTCTGCAATGGACGCTGCAAAGGCAATGTGGCTCTTCTATGAGAATCCGGACGCTGACTTCGTTGGTATGGCTCAGAAGTTCATGGATATCCGTAAGAGAGTTTACAAGTTCCCTAAACTCGGCAAAAAGGCTAAGATGGTTGCTATTCCTACAACATCCGGTACAGGTTCCGAGGTAACTTCCTTCGCTGTAATTTCCGACAAGTCCAAGAACATGAAGTATCCTCTCGCTGACTACGAGCTTACTCCTGATGTAGCTATCGTTGACCCTGAGTTCGTATACACAGTTCCTAAGGCTTCTACAGCATTCACAGGACTTGACGTACTCACACACGCTATCGAGGCATATGTTTCTATCCTTGCTAACGACTACACCGACGCTCTTGCTCTTCAGGCTATCAAGCTTGTATTCAAGTATCTCCCTGCTTCATACAGCACTGCAGATCCCACAGCAAGAGAGAAGATGCACAATGCTTCCTGTATCGCAGGTATGGCATTTACA
>JBJESH010000072.1:0-5288 GCA_051882695.1 Oscillospiraceae bacterium
ATCCATTATACGCAAGATTATGCTCGATTTTTTGTACAGTTTTTAAATGGTTTTTAGTATGATACAATTATACCACATTATTTTAAAAACGGCAAGTATAAAAAAATCCGTCCTCCACTATTGCGGAGAACGGATAAGCTGTTGGTGCGCTGCAAGGGACTCGAACCCCTGACCTACTGGTTCGTAGCCAGTCACTCTATCCAGCTGAGCTAGCAACGCTTCAATCAACGCATTTTATTATAACACATTGAAAGAAGCTTGTCAAGCTTTTTTTGAAATTTCTTATATAACATTTCGGAAATTATTTTTCCGCATAGCCGTCAGGATGGTTTTTGTGCCACTTCCAAGCACTTGAAATGATCTCCTCAAGGCTGTCGTGAACAGGCTTCCAGCCGAGGATTTTCTTTGCCTTTTCGCTTGAAGCAACAAGTCTTGCAGGGTCGCCTGCGCGTCTGGGAGCTTCAACGGCAGGGATAGGGTGTCCTGTCACCTTTCTTGCAGTTTCGATAACTTCCTTTACCGAATAGCCTACGCCGTTGCCAAGGTTGAAAATATCATTTTTTCCGCCGTTAATAAGATATTGTACTGCAAGGATATGAGCCTGTGCAAGGTCTGTAACGTGGATATAGTCACGAATACAAGTACCGTCGGGAGTGTCATAGTCAGTACCGAAGACTGAGATAGCGTCACGCTTGCCGTTGGGAACCTGCAATATCAGCGGAATGAGATGGCTTTCGGGGTTATGAGCCTCGCCGATATTTCCGCTTTCATCAGCACCGCAGGCGTTGAAATATCTGAGGGAAACATAATGCAGACCGTGAGCCTTTGCTGTCCAGTCAAACATTTTCTCCATAGCAAGCTTTGTTTCGCCGTAAGGGTTTGTAGGGCAAGTTCTGTCGCTTTCAAGAATGGGGATATTTTCCGGCTCGCCGTAGGTTGCCGCTGTGGAGGAAAATACGATCTTGTCAATGCCGTTCTTGACCATTGATTCAAGAAGCACTTTAGTACCGCAGAGGTTGTTGTCATAATATTTCAGCGGATCTGTCACGCTTTCTCCTACCAGCGAATATGCCGCAAAGTGAATTACAGCGTCGATTTTTTCCGTCTTGAAAAGATTGTCGAGGAAGTCAATATCACGCAGGTCTCCCTGATAGAACCTTGCTTTTGCGGGAACTGCGCTGCGGTAGCCTGTTACAAGGTTATCGGCAATAACAACATCATTTCCTGCTTTTACAAGCTCCAGAGCAGTATGCGAGCCTATGTAGCCTGCGCCGCCCATAACGAGGATCGTACTCATAAAAAGGTCAGTCCTTTCCAAAAAATTATTCAGATTATATTGTAAACCATTTCAAATAATTTTTCAAGGACTTTCGGTAAATTTTACTGGTAAACTTTTAAAATATTGAAGGTACTGTTCAGCAGCAGATAATTCTGCGGAAAAGGCCGCATAAGGTTCCAGTAGCCGCAGCCCCGTATCTGCTTTTCACGAACAAGTCCGTACTTGGCATTCATGCTGCGGACGTCCTCAAACCAGACAACGTGTTCATTTCCGTCCGGGTCGGTATAGTAAAAATACGGGCTTTGCGCCGTTTCGTCGTACAAAATCTCGCTTCCTTTGGAAATCGCAAGGTCAACGGCAGTAACATTTCCCAGGGTGACGGCACGGCTTACTCCTTTTTCAAAGGGCAGCTTCCAGTTGTAGCCATAGTTGGGAATACCGAGAAAAATCTTGTCCGCAGGTATTTCGGTAAGCGCATATTCCAGTACCTGCCTCACATTCGGCAGCGGAGCAACAGCCATTGGCGGTCCGAAGGCATACCCCCATTCGTACGTCATAAGGAATACAAAATTCGCCGCTTCTCCCAACAAAGCATAATCATGCGCCTCGTAAAGCGTGCCCTCCTGCTCGGCAGAGGTTTTCGGAGCAAGGTCAACGTGGACTTTAAGTCCCGCCGCATTAAGCCGGTTCGAGGTGTTCTGTACAAATGCGGCAAATTCCGTCCTGAACCGGGGCGGAATATACTCAATATCAATGTCAAGTCCCTGTGCATTTTTTGCGTTTATAATTTCAATAAATTCCGCAATAACAGTATTCTGGAAATCAATGTCGGTAAGAAGCTTTTCGATTTTTCCCGAACCGAAGCTTCCGTCAGCATTAATGCTTGTAAGGCTCAGAAAGACCGCAGTCTGATACCGGTGCGCCAGCTCTATAATATCCGAGTCGTCAACTGTTATAATAGTTCCGTCCTCATTAAACCCGTACCCGAATATAATAAGATATGTAAGGTACGGGAGCGCAGCTTCAAGAACGCTGCGGTTTATATAGCCGTAGGCAAATCCGCTTGTCTGTACATCATAATACGGCTTGCCGGTGAAGCTTACCGTTATCTGCGTGCCTTCGGGAATGTATTCTGCACCGATAAGGGACGGATTGTTCCTGTAAAGCTGCATTACAGTCGTGCCGTATGCTTCGGCAATTGAAAAAAGCGTGTCGCCTGCGGCAAAGGTGTGAGATACTTCCGTTTGCAATATCAACAGCGCCTGACCGACTGCAAGCTTGCCGTCGGGAGAAAGACTGTTGTCCGAAATAAGCCTTTGAACAGATACTCCGAAGCGCTCTGCAATTGCAGAAGCAGTATCTCCTTGCTGCACAACATATATTTCCAAAAAATTCACCTCTTTGAATTGATCGTATATTATATAGTATATGCATATTTTTTAAGCACAGAATGTATATTTTTTGTGAAAAAATATTGCAATTGTAAACTCATTGTGATATACTATATATGTATAAATGTCTTATAATTCGACTTTTTTCGACATTTGATACTAAAAAGCCAATTAAACTGCAGACAAAAAATCTTCGCTTAATTAATATACACAAGATTATGCTCGATTTTTTGTACAGCTTTTAAATGGTTTTTAGTATGAAAGGGGATATTATTATGACAGTTAATCCTGAGAATTCTGTTGTTTGTCCGATCTGTAAAAATTCTTTTGAAGCTGAAAGTCCAATTGCTAAATGTCCTGTTTGCGGATATACCGCTTCTGCTGAGACTCTTATCGAAAAAAGCAAAGCAGCTAAAAACTCCGGAGAAGATGTGGAGCTTTACAGACTTATGTCCTCTGCCGACGCTTTTTTCTCAAAGAAAAGCTATGATGAAGCTTATATAGGCTACAGCGCTGTGCTTGACAGGGACGGTGCCTGCCTTAAAGCAGACTTCAGGCGTGAGCTTACAAGCAATTATCTTATGCTTGAAACCTCTTCGGCTTATCTGAACTGCGACGGATTTTTTTCAAAGGTCGAGGAAATGAAAGAACGTATTAATTCTATGGACGGAAGCGACCCGGAAACCAAAAAGCTGAAGCTTATGATATGCAGAGATGTGACCGATTATATTTCTTTCCGTTCAGATTATGAGAAAAAATATGCCTCGGCTCATAAAAACAGCAAAACCGTCGAGGTCTATATGACAAATATTATTCTGCTGTTTGAGTATACGGCAGATGTGATAAAATATCTTAATGATATAGACGATGACAGCATAGAAAAAAATCGTGCATATCTTATCATAGATTGCTGTTCTCTCGGAATGAAGCTGAAAGGCATGCTTCTCGCAGGAGCCGAGTATATTGAAACTTCCGAGAAAATGAATGATCTGAGCAATGAAAGCTCTGCAAAAAATGTAAGCAGGATAAAGCGGCGTATGCTGAGTCAGGACGACGAGATACATATAGAGACCATATCGGGAAAAATGCAGAAGGCAAAGGATGATATGCTTGCTTCCGTAAGCAAGGAGCTTTATGCTGAGATAAAGGCCTCTGAAGCGAAATCAGAGGAGCAGGTCGAAAAAACGCTCCGTGATGACGACGCAAAACGTGCCGAGTATGAACAGTGGCGCAGAAGAAATGAAGAGGAATATATAGCCGCCGATAAGAAGATACTTATTTTCGGCATCGCCGGAAAAGCGGCTCTGGTCCTTGTGTTTATTATGCTGCTGGTGTTCGTTATCGAGCTGATCGCCTTTGACACGTTTATAAAAGGTATACTTATGATCGCTGCGTTTTTTGTTGCAGTTAATATCGCCTGCGACCTGCTTAAAAAATCTGCCGAAAAGAAAAAAGGCTTTTATTCCAAGGTAATAGAGGGCGACAGCGCAAATATCCGTTCTTCGGGCGGAGGCTTCGACAGATAAGCTTTAGGCAACACCGAACAATTAGCGGCTGTCGCCTTTGCCGTACAGCTGCTTGCATATTTTCCGTCATCTTGCACCAAAACTCCTTGAAATACGCCAGTATTCCTGCGTCGTTTTGATACAATCTGACGAAAAATCTGACGGTGCATCTGCACGGCAATAATTGTTCGGTGTTGCCTTTATTTCCCGTTTTGTGCATATTAATAGTATTATCGGGGAAAAATTAAAGGGATATGCTTTAAATCAGTCAGATCCGTTTGTCTTACATAAAAGCAAATTTTAACGTATAAAATTTTTACGGGAAAATTTGTGGAAAATGCTTGACAAACGGATTTTTTGCGTGTATAATAATCAAGTATGTGAGTGCCGAAAGACGCTTCATGTAAATATTTGAAGAAAGGAGATAGTTTATGCCAACCTTTAACCAGTTAGTTCGTAAGGGAAGAACCGTTCTTGAGAAGAAGTCAACAGCTCCCGCACTTCAGAAGGGCTACAATGCCAAGAAGAAGGTTGCTATCGACCTCAGCTCACCTCAGAAGAGAGGCGTTTGTACAGCTGTAAGAACCGCTACACCTAAGAAGCCTAACTCCGCTATGAGAAAAATTGCCAGAGTAAGACTTACAAACGGTACAGAAGTAACAGCTTATATCCCAGGTATCGGTCATAACCTTCAGGAGCACTCCGTTGTTCTTATCAGAGGCGGACGTGTAAAGGACCTCCCGGGTGTGCGTTACCACATCATCAGAGGTACACTTGACGCACAGGGCGTTGCAAAGAGAAATCAGGCACGTTCCAAGTACGGCGCAAAGAAGCCTAAGGCAGGCGCAGCTAAGTAAGCTGAAATGTCTTGAATATCCGGTAAACTCAATGAAACCGCATCATGATTCGTGCGGAGCATTCATTTTATATAGATGAATACCTCTGCATTGGTCGTGCGTGTCATCACCCGTTTTTACGGCGTGAGGTGAAACGAGTACCTATGATATCATTTTTATGAAGGAGGGAAGTATTGTGCCAAGAAGAGGTAATATTGCAAAACGTGAGGTTTTGTGTGATCCTGTTTACAATTCAGAAATCGTTACACGTCTTATC
>JBJESH010000073.1:0-5280 GCA_051882695.1 Oscillospiraceae bacterium
ACATAAAATATTGGAAATGCTTGCAGCAGAAGCTTCTAATGAACGTACAAAAGAAATGGCATTGTCTCTTGAACCCCAAACGGATATTGACATTGTAAAACAGGAAGTAAAAAAAACATCACACGCTTTTGACTTATCCGTAAAGTATGGAACTCCTGCATTTTGCAATTTTAAGGATGTGCGAGGTTCGCTTAATCGCGCAAAATCAGGAGCAAGTCTCAGCTTGCGTGAATTGCTTGATATTGCTCAGATGCTGTATCAGATAAGAATGCTGTCCGATTGGTATAAATCCTGCGAAGATACTGAAACATCAATAGGTTATCTTTTCGTATCACTTTCTCCGAATAAATATCTTGAGGATAAAATTAAAAATGCAGTTGTTTCGGAAGATGAAATTTCCGATATGGCAAGTTCTGCTTTAGCAAATATTCGATGTAAAATAGCTCAGGCAGGTGTAAAAATCCGTGAAAATCTGGACAAGCTTGTAAAAAATGCGGAAGTTCAAAAATCTCTTCAGGAAAATATAGTTACAATGCGTGACGGCAGGTATGTGCTTCCCGTTAAAGCAGAACACAAGGGAAACATTCAAGGCTTGGTTCATGCAACCTCATCCAGCGGTTCAACTTATTTTGTAGAACCGATTTCTGTCGTTGAAGCCAATAACGAGATACGAGTACTTCAAGGACAAGAGCAGGACGAAATCGAGCGTATTATTGCAGAACTCAGCGCTGATTGTGCAAATTACTCTGAATCAATTTCTGAAGATTATATGACATGCGCCGAGTTGAATCTTTATTTCGCAAAATCAAATCTTGCTGCCAAAATGCGTGCAAGCGAACCTGAAATTTCCGATGACGGATGTATTGATTTAAAAAAAGCGCGTCATCCGCTTATTGACAAAAATAAAGTTGTTCCTGTTGATATAAAAATAGGCTATGATTATGATGCACTTATAGTTACAGGACCAAACACGGGCGGTAAAACTGTTTTACTGAAAACAACAGGACTTCTAACTGCAATGACAATGTGCGGCTTGCTTATTCCTGCCGGAGATGGAAGCCATGTTTCAGTATTTGAAAATATTCTTGTTGATATTGGAGACCGTCAGAGTATTGAAAACAGCCTGTCAACATTTTCATCTCATATGAGCAATGTTGTCGAAATTCTCAATACAGCAAATTCAAGTTCACTTATACTTTTTGATGAGCTTGGTTCGGGAACTGACCCGGTTGAGGGTGCGGCTCTTGCTGTTTCTATAATTGAAGACTTGATTGAAAAAGGCAGCAAGCTGCTTGTTACAACTCATTATCAGGAGTTAAAACTTTACGCAATTGAACAGACAGGAATTGAGAATGCTTCCTGCGAATTTGATGTTGCAACCATGCAGCCGACATACAGGCTTATAATCGGTTCTCCGGGCAAATCAAATGCTTTCTCAATTTCATCCAAGCTTGGAATTCCGGATAAGATTATTAATAAGGCAAATGAGCTTGTTTCTACTGAAAACCAACGGTTTGAAGAAGTTATTGCACAACTTGAAAAATCCAGGCATGAACTTGAAAAAAGGGAAAATGAGGTTTCTCTGCTGAAAAAGGAGCATTCTGAAAAGCTTGAAAAGCTTGAAAAAGAACTGGATGAACTTAATAAAAAGAAAGAAGATGAAATTTCAAAGGCTCGCACTCAAGCAATGCGTATTGTTGAAAGCTGCCGTATGCAGGCTGATGCTTTGATTGATGAACTTAACGAGATTAAAAAGCAAAAGGACAAAGAAAACTTTTCTCAGCTTGCGGTTTCTGCCCGTTCCAAAAATAAATCTGCACTTAACAAGATGTTTGATACTGCTAATCCAATTTTAAAAACGGAACAGAAAGAATATGTTCCGCCTCGTCCGTTTAAAAGGGGAGACCATGTTGTTATAGCAGATATAAATAAAAAAGGCATTCTTGCCAGCGATCCGGATTCTTCCGGTATGGTTTATGTTCAGGCAGGCATTATGAAAACTAAGGTAAGCATTAAAAAGCTGCGTCTTACCGAGGCAGAAAAGGTTACTTACCAGAACAAAAAAATATCAACAAAAGACGTACGCGGAAAAATGGAACGTTCCTCATCTCTTGAACTTGATATAAGAGGCTGTGCGGTTGATGAGGGCATACACGAACTTGATATGTTCCTCGATAATGCTGTTCTTTCCGGAGCAGGAATCGTTACAATTATTCACGGAAAGGGAACAGGAATTCTAAGACAGGGAATTCATCAGCATCTTAAATCTCACCCGTCTGTAAAAAGTTTTCGTTTGGGACGATTTGGCGAGGGTGAAGAGGGTGTTACAATAGTTGAACTGAAGTAAACATTTATAGGAGGACAACATGAACTTTTCAGCAGCAATTTTTGACCTTGACGGAACGTTGATAGATTCAAATTCCGTGTGGGAAAAGATAGATAGGATTATTCTTCAAAAAAGGGGAATAAGTTGTTCCGATAACTTTATAAGTAAACTCACGGCAATGACATATGAAGATGCTGCAAATGAAATGCATAAGCTTGGTGTTAAGGAAACAACCGAAGAACTTATTGACGAGTGCAATATGCTTGCCGTACAGGAATACCGTCATAATACATTTTTAAAGGATGGTGTTCGTGAATATCTTGAATACTTAAAGAAAAATGGCATCAGAATTGCAATTGCTACTGCTTCACCAAAGGCGCTTTACGAACCTGTTCTTCGTAATAATCATATTTATAATTATTTCGATGCTTTTTGTACGATCGAAGATGTGGGCAAAAGCAAAGATTATCCAGATATTTATTTGTATGCAGCGTCAAAGCTTGGTGTTAATCCTTCTTATTGTGTGGTATTTGAAGATGTTCTCAAGGGAATAATAAGCGCAAAAAATGCTGGAATGAAAGCAATTGGAGTTTACGATAAATATTCTGCAGAGGATTTGGTTACTATAAGAGCTTTTGCCGACAAATTTATTATGAATTTTTACGAAATGCTACAATAATTTTACAAAAGCTGTTGAAATACTAAAGTAAATATTGTATAATTATTATGACAAGGAGGGGTCTGTATGAATTCATATATTGTTAGACAGGCGCTTGTAACGGAAAATCAAGAAACTTTCGGATATGAGATCCTTTATACCGATAATCAGTTTAAAACGGATCATACTGATGATTCCACGGCAGCCAATGCTATTGAAAATTTTTTGTCGTCTATGGACAGCGAAAAGTTTCTTGACGGACGAATTGCTTTTCTGACTTTTACTTCCAATCTTCTTGAAAAAGGCATTCCTAAAATGTTCAAAACGAACAAGTTAGTAATCCAAATTGAAGATTCTCTTATTACAAATCCGTTTTCTCAAAATCTTATAACTAAATATAAACAGAACGGATATAAAATCGCAGTGGTTGACTTTGAGTTTGCACCGAGATTTTTTGGAATTCTTGATATTGTAGATTATATAAAGGTTAATTTTTCTGCTGATAATCCTTCAATTGAAAATATCGTTAAAATTGGAAAGTCATTCGGCAAAAAGGTAATTGCATATAATGTTGAAACACAGGAAGCATATGATAAAGCAAAAGCTTTAGGCTGTACATATTTTCAAGGTTCTTTTGTTTCAGAAAAAATGCCCACTACAGTAAAAAAAGTTAATTATCTTCAGAGCAACTTTTTCCTTCTTATGGTTGCAGTTACTAAGGATGAACCTGATATAGATGAAATTGAAAGCATTATATCCAGAGATGTATCGCTTACATTTTCATTGCTTCGATTGGTTAACTCAGCATATTTTGCTTTAAGAAACAGAGCTCGTTCTGTAAAGCAGGCTTTGGTAATTCTCGGACTCGGACAGCTTAAACAGTGGATTTATTTGCTCAGCTTCAAGCAGGATGATGGTTCTATGCCAGATGAACTTATAAAAATTTCATTTCTTCGTGCTACATTTGCAAGCGAGCTTTTGGAATTTGCACAGGATATGCCAATTTCACGTTCTGAAGCGTATCTTTTAGGAATGTTTTCAACTCTTGGAAAGTTGATGCAGATGCCGCTTGAGGACATTTTGGATCAGTTGCCTATCAGCGATGAAATCAAACTTGCTCTTCTTAATCAAGAAGGCAGAACAGGCTTGCTTTACCAGTTGATCATTTCGTATGAAAAAGCAGATTGGAAAACAATGTCTGCTTGTGCGGCAAAGCTTGGTATACCACAGTCTATGATTGCCCAAAAATATTTTGAATGTGTAGAAAGTGTCAATAACATTTGGAATAGTTTGACACAATCAAATACTGAAAACTAATAAATATTATTTTAAAAATTGCTTGACAAATTTATATATCTATGATATAATAATTAAGCCGCATGTTTTGGGCTTAGTAAAGTATGCATTGCATCGCCCATATACAGCGAGTTTTATTGAAAAGGCAGGTGCCAGAAATGTACGCAATTATTGAAACAGGTGGAAAGCAGTATCAGGTTAAGGAAGGTGATGAGCTTTTTATTGAAAAGCTTGATGTTAATGCTGATGATACTGTAACTTTTGACAAGATTATTGCTGTTGGCAAGGACAGCGGTCTTGAAGTTGGTGCTCCGTATGTTGGCGGTGCAGCAGTTGAAGCCAAGGTTTTGAAAAATGGTAAAGCTAAGAAAATTACTGTTTTTACTTATAAGCCTAAGAAGGGTTCTTCACATAAGAAACAGGGACACAGACAGCCGTATACTAAAGTTCGTATTGATGCTATTAAGGCATAAGTTGGTAAGATTATTTTTTCCGTATTTGGAGGTGTAATTTAAATGGCACATAAAAAGGGTATGGGTTCAACCAAAAATGGTCGTGACTCCGAATCGAAACGTCTTGGCGTAAAGAGAGCTGATGGTCAGTATGTACTTGCTGGTAACATTATTGTCCGTCAGAGAGGTACTCACATTCACGCTGGTGAAGGTGTAGGAAAGGGATCTGATGACACACTTTTTGCTATGATTAATGGCAAAGTAAAGTTTGAACGTGTTGGACGTGATCGCAAAAAGGTTAGTGTTTACGCTGATTAATGAAAAGTTTTAAGTATTACAATTAAAAATTCCCCTTTTATTAGACAATAAAAAGTCTAATGAAAGGGGATATTTTTGTAGTCAAGAGAAACAGAATAAAAATATGGATCTTAATTCAAGCAAATGTTTTTGTTCAAGGTATGCATAAGGTGGTTTAATTTAAAAAATCAAGTAATAAATTTATAATGTTTTATAATTTCGCAAAACTTTTATTATTCACATATTAATAA
>JBJESH010000074.1:0-5250 GCA_051882695.1 Oscillospiraceae bacterium
TCGGTTTTAGTTTTTCCGAAAAACGGTCCACCCGAAGCCGTTAATATAATTTTATTAAGCTGCTTGGGATTATTTCCTTGCAGACATTGAAAAATTGCAGAATGTTCGCTGTCAATTGGGTATATTTTTACCCCCTTTTTTTCAGCCGAATCCATAACAATTTGTCCGCCTGCGACCAACGTTTCCTTATTGGCAAGAGCAACATCGTTACCGGCTTCAATAGCTTTAAGAGTCGGAAGCAAACCAACCATTCCAACTACGGAATTAACAAACAAATCAATGTCTTTAAGCGAAGCTGCACTGCATAGTCCTTCCATACCGCAGACAACATTAATATTTGTATCCGAAAGCCTTTTGCACATTTCAGAATACCATTCTTTATCATATATACATACAAAATCAGGTGAAAATTCTCTTGCCTGTTTTTCAAGCAAGACAGTATTCTTATATGCAGCCAAAGCCTTTACTTTAATATTATGCTTTCTGCATACGTCTAATGTCTGTTTTCCGATAGAGCCTGTTGAACCGATCAATGAAATTGTTTTCATTTTATACCTCAAATTAAAAACTGAAATACAAATTATACACACAGCAGGCGTACATTAAGAATATGAATTCTTTTTGTACGCCTGAAAGATTATTTAAACAAATTTATATGGCTGAGAGTAAGCATCATAAACGGAGCAACAAATAAAACACTGTCAAATCTGTCCATTAACCCTCCATGCCCCGGCATTATATTTCCAAAATCCTTGATGTCAAACTGACGCTTGATAAGCGAGGCAGATAAATCACCGACAATACCAAGAACGCCACATATGATTCCGAGAATTACAAGGTAAAAATAGTTAACTTCAAAGATATAACCTCTGTATCCCTGAACAAGCTGATAGAAAAAAGCATAAACAGCAAACACAAGTCCGACTGTAAGTACGCCTCCAACTGCGCCTTCAATTGTCTTTTTGGGTGAAATTTCAGGACAAAGCTTATGCTTGCCGAAAAATGTTCCTACAAAATAAGCTCCCGAATCACCAAGCCATGCTCCTGCAAGACAAAGCACTATATAGCATACACCATGTACACTGTCAAGATTTTTCAGCGAAACAAGACAACACATAGATAATGTTGACAGCAGCGAAGAAGTAAGCATACAGCAGAACTTTTCAAAAGAAATGTTCTTATGGTATAATATATAACCTGCAAACATGAGAAAAATACAGGATGAAGAGACAATATATTTTATCTCCATTCCTTCATACTCTACAAGAAATGGCATCACCGCAGCAAAAATAAAGCATACGATACTATGATACTTGTACTGGATACATTTACAAGCCGATAAAAGTTCATAAACCATTATAACAGCAATTGCAGAAACTGCCAGATTGTATACAGGCGTTGCCGATAAAAACAAAATACCTATTGCGATAGCTATTCCGACCACCGCTGAAATAATACGGGTAACCATTTATTCTAACCATCCTTTTCCGATGATATTACAATAAATTGACGCTATAAACATCAATATTTTTCCAATGATCAAACTCCGCCAAAACGTCTGCTGCGTTCAGCAAAATCAGCCAAAGCCTTATCAAGTTCATTTGCTGTAAAATCAGGCCACAGCGTATCAGTAAAATACAGTTCCGCATACGCTGACTGCCAAATTAAAAAATTGGAGATCCTTTTTTCTCCGCTTGGTCTGATTATCAAATCCACATCAGGAATTCCTCCCGTATAAAGCAAACTTGAAACCAGACTTTCATTAATATCAGAACAGCTTATTTCTTTGCTGTTTGACATGGCAACAATTCGTTTTACCGCATGAACAATATCGTCTCTTCCGCCATAATTCATCGCAAGCATCAAAGTCATTTCGTCAAAATTACGCGATGATTCCTCAAGCTGCGTCATTTTTTCAGCCATTTTTATGTCGAATGCAGACTTATCGCCTAAAAATATTAATCGGGTTTTATCTTCGGCATATTTTTCAACTTCATCCAAATATTCTTTGAACAACCGCATTAACTCGTTAACTTCATCGGCAGGACGCTTCCAGTTTTCAGTTGAAAACGCATAAAAAGTAATATACTTTATTCCTATTTTTTTACAATAACGGGCAATTCTTCTGAATGCAGAAGCGCCCTCTCTATGCCCCATTTTCCGAGGAAGTCCGCGCTTCTGTGCCCATCTGCCATTTCCGTCCATAATAAAGCCAATATGAACCGGAAGCTTATTTTTATCAATATTAATCAAATCAAGCCTCACAAATTATATAGACATGATTTCTTTTTCCTTGTCTGCAATTACAGTGTCTACATCATCACAGAATTTATCTGTAAGCTTCTGAATATCTTTTTCATAGCCCTTCATATCATCTTCAGTAATTTCGTTATTTTTCTTCATTGCCTTAAATTTTTCAAGGGCATCTCTTCTTACATTTCTAAGAGTTACCTTAGCCTCTTCACCGTACTTCTTGACCTGTTTAACAAGTTCCTTTCTGCGGTCTTCGGTTGGCTGAGGGAAAGCAAGTCTGAGTACCTTGCCGTCATTTGTCGGAGTAATACCGATATCAGAAGTCAAGATAGCCTTTTCAATAGCTTTAAGCTGTGAAATATCCCAAGGCTGAATAATAAGGTTTCTTGCCTCGGATACAGAAACAGCAGCCATCTGCTGAACGGGTGTAGGTGTTCCGTAATAATCTACAAGTACCTTATCAAGAACAGCAGGATTAGCTCTGCCGGCTCTTACTGTTGAAAGCTCATGTTCAAGGCTTTTAATACATTTTTCCATTTTTCCCTGTGCATTTTTGATCTGTTCGTTCATAAAAATCTCCTCTTCCCGGCATTTAATTTTTTACGGCTCATCTCCTGCCGTAAGTGAACCGTTTATTAAATTTATTATCTGTCAATAACAAGCGTACCGACATTCTTACCTATACATGCGTCATAAATATTATCAGGCTTTTTCAAGTTAAATACCAAAATTGGAATATTATTATCCTTGCACATTGATGCAGCAGTGCTGTCCATAACTGCAAGATTTTTTACAAGTATATCATTGAAGCTGAGCTCATCAAATTTAACGGCATCATCATATTTGTTCGGATCCTTATCATAAACACCATCGACCATAGTTGCTTTCAGAACTATATCAGCTTCAATTTCAGCCGCTCTTAACGTTGAAGCAGTATCTGTAGAGAAGAACGGATTACCGGTACCGCATCCGAAAATTACAACTCTTCCCTTTTCAAGATGTCTTACAGCCTTATTTCTTATATATGGTTCGGCAACCTGATGCATAGCGATTGCAGTCTGAACACGAACATCTACTCCAAGCGACTCTAAAACATCTGCAACAGCCAAAGCGTTCATTGTAGTAGCAAGCATACCGATATGGTCAGCACGAGTTCTGTCCATAGCACCGCTTGAACGTCCGCGCCAAAAATTTCCGCCGCCAACAACAATTCCTATCTGAACTCCTATATCGGTGCATTTTTTAATGCTTTCACATATTTTGGATATAATTGAATAATCCAAACCTATTTTTTTATCACCTGCAAGAGCTTCTCCGCTGAGTTTAAGAAGAACCCTTTTGTATTTTGGCTGTTCGGTCATAAAAGCAACCACCCTTTCATAGTAACGTATAAAATTTATACTATCTAATCTATTTTACAACATATTTGCAAATATGTAAAGTGTTATTAGAAAAAAATATAAAAAACGTCCTATTAAATTTCTATTAATGTCATCAAAATCAGCGATAAATCATTTCAAACATATTATATACAAGGATAGCTGCAAGAACTATATTAAAAATAAGAGACATGGTTACATAAGCGGCTCTCGTAGGCTTTTTCTTGAATTTGTTAGACATAATACCAACCAAACAGCTTGAAATCACAACTGCAATAATATTTATTGCAGTGTAAACAGTAAATTTATCCATAGGGAGAACAAAAGAAAGCTTGCCTGACGCAGTATATGCTAATATATTCATAAGCGGAAGAACAAGCAGCGGAATAGTCGCAAAAGCATAATCTTTCTTATCCCTTCGTATATACATAAATACAATCATGAAAATCAAAAGAAAAATTGCAATACATTCTATAAGCATATTTAAAAAGTGCTCACGAAATCGGAGCTTCTCCTTTTCTAAAATTTAATTTCTTACATGAGTCAAAATATATTCAGACAATTCAGAATATGTTTCTTCTTTAAGTCTCATTCCGTTAGCTTCAGAAGCAAAAGCCGGAAGCTTGCCGTCATTTCCTTTAAATTTTGTATTAATATCAAGATAATTGACATTCATTTTATCGGCAAATTTTTGCAGCAATGAATTATATGTATCAATGTCCGTATTTGATGCAATTACGCCGTCGCTTTCAGCTGAAAGAGGCAAAATTGACATAAGATAAATATCAATTCCTTTATTTTTAGAATTAATATCATCAATAAATGATTCCAATTCATTAAAAATAGTATCACTGTTTAAATTGTCCAAATCATACAGACCGACCATTATATAAATATGCGCGGCATTTTTTCGCTCAACAGCTTGAACAATGCTGCTTTCAGAACCATTTTCTGATAATATCAGGTTATTAAAATTGTTTAATTTGATCGAATCCGACAACAGCATATTCTCCGGTTTTACATATCCATAGTCTGAAAGTCCTGATAAAAGCTTGCTGCCTATAAAAACAGAGTTATTATAATAGTCTTCGCTTTGCCTTTCACTTAACGGAACAGGGTTAACATTATAATTGTTCTGACCGACAGGTTCAACATAAACAACAGCTTCAGAAATATTTTCAAACATATCTTCGGTTACTTCAAAATCTTCTTTCATGTATAATGTAAAACAAACCGCAAAGCTGGCAAAAATAAACAAGAATACAAAAGAAATGCGAAATTTCGCCTTTTTCTTTTCATACTGATTTACTTTCATCTAAATATCCTTTCATGTATTAAATTTATCACAGTTATTTATTAACATTATACAACAAATCACTTTAAATTGCAACCGGTATTATGATATTTTTGATTTTTTCAGTAAATTCCCTGCATTATGCTTTAAAATAATATTGTATTTACAAATAATATGCTTGAAAATATTGTGTATCTGTGATATAATAATTCCTAAAATAACAGATGAAGAACCGAGGTCATTTTATGCCTGTTGTAAAATCCAAAAACAAAGCTCTTAAGCCTGCTGCAACAATAGTACTTAGCTTTGCTGTAGTAATTGCTA
>JBJESH010000075.1:0-5157 GCA_051882695.1 Oscillospiraceae bacterium
AAAGGTATTGACAAACGGAGCAGAATGGGTTATAATAATATTCGTTGGCAATTTGCCTTGATGAAAATAAAGCAGAACTTTCCGTTCTCACCTTGCCGCATGGGCGTGCAAAGGTCAATACTTGATTGAATTTTGGCGCATTGGGGAATCTGTGCGTAGAAATTATGATATCAGTATGAGCGGTGCAGTTCTGTTCCGCTCATTTTTTATTTATTTTGGGGGTGCTTACCATAAGCAACAGCAGCAAAGAAGTTCAGATTAATGAAGAAATCCGCGACAAGGAAATCCGCGTTATCGACAATGACGGAACACAGCTTGGTGTTATGTCGGCTAAAGAAGCTCTGAAGCTTGCGGAAGAAAAGGAATTTGATCTGGTCAAGATCGCACCGCAGGCGGTTCCGCCCGTGTGTAAGATAATGGACTACGGCAAGTATGTTTTTGAACAGAGCAAGCGTGAAAAGGAAGCCAGAAAGAACCAGAAGGTCGTTGAGATCAAGGAAATAAGAATGTTTTCCACTATCGATACCAACGATTTCAATACAAAGGTGAATCAGGCAATCAAATTCCTGAAATCAGGCGATAAGATAAAGGTTTCCGTCCGTTTCAGAAAGCGTGCTATTGCTCATCCGCACCTCGGTGAGGAGCTTCTTGATAAGTTCAAGGAGGCTTGCTCGGAAGCAGGTATTGTTGAAAAGCCATGCAAAATGGAGGGACGCGCACTTGTCATGTTCGTTTCCCCGAAGGCTTCAAAATAAACAGCAAGGACAGCTTTTGTCTAAATTAAAGGAGGATATATTATGCCAAAGCAGAAGACACATTCCGGCGCTAAAAAGCGTTTCAAGCTCACTAAGAGCGGTATGGTAAAGTACCAGAAGACCAACAGACGTCACAGACTTACTCAGAAAGCTACAAAGCGCAAGAGAATCAACAGAGCAGCAGGTTATACAGGCTCTGCAAATACAGCAACAGTAAAGCAGCTTATCCCTTACAAATAATAGGTAACGGCTGTACATCAACTACAACTAATTAAACGGAGGTAAAAGATTATGGCTCGTGTTAAGGGAGCAATGGCTACTCGTAAGAGAAGAAATAAAACATTAAAGCTTGCTAAGGGTTACTGGGGCGCTAAGAGCAAGCATTTCAAGATGGCTAAGGAAGCCGTTATGAAATCCGGAAATTACGCTTATGTAGGCAGACGTCTCAAGAAGCGTGATTTCAGAAAGCTTTGGATCACAAGAATTTCTGCAGCTTGCAAGATGAACGGCATGAACTATTCTACATTCATGAACGGTCTTAAAAAAGCAGGCATCACTCTCAACAGAAAGATGCTTTCTGAGATTGCAATTAACGATGCTGCCGGTTTTACAGCTCTTACCGAAAAGGCAAAGGCTGCTCTTTAATTGAAAATTGCTTAAAGGTCAGAAGTGAATTTTTTGCTTCTGACTTTTGCAGTTTATTGTGATGTTTTAGGATGGTGCATTATGCAGGAGATAACGTCGAAGGATAACCCCAATATCAGACTTTATCAGAAGCTTTTGAGCGGAAAAAAATACCGCAGAGAAAACAGTATGTTCACTCTTGAGGGAGTGCGGCTTGTTGCCGATGCAATTGCTGAAAATGCAGAGCTTCACTCTGTTTTTGTGACAGAAAGCTGTCTTGAACGGCTTTCACAGCATGGCGAAGCATTGAATTTTCAGGATTGTGAAAAGGTTTTTCTTATATCAAACGAGCTGGCTGATAAAATGTCGGCAACAGAAAACTCTCAGGGTATTTTTGCAATATGCAGGACTCTTGACAAACCGCCATTTTCTGATACAATAAAAAACGGGGGTAAGTATCTGCTGTTACATTCGTTGCAGGATCCCGGCAATCTGGGTACTGTTATCCGCACCGCCGATGCGGTGGGAGTTGACGCTGTTTTTCTTGCAGACTGCTGTGATCTGTATAACCCTAAGGTCGTGCGGTCAACTATGGGAAGCCTGTTCAGACTGAATGTTTCCGAGGTTAAATTCGATGAGGTCTTTCCTTTGTTTGAGAAAAGGGGAGTTCCCACCTTTGCGGCTGTAATAGATTCTGATGCAGTTTCGATTACCGAATGCGATTTCTCACATGGCGGTGTAGTTCTGATAGGCAACGAGGGTAACGGTCTGCCGCGTGAAGTAAGCGATGTGTGCAGCGAAAAGGTTACAATAAAAATGCACGGAAACGTTAACTCGCTTAATGCTGCAATGGCGGCAGGAATTATTATGTGGGAGCTTATGAAGTGACGAAAGGAGCTTTGCAATGAACAGACAAAATGTTTTAGAATGGCTTCGTATCGTAAATTGCTTCGGATGCGGAAACAACAGGATATGGGAAGTGGTTTCCGCCGGATCCGGTACGGTTTCGGAAGCTTGCAGTGCTCTCGACAATGAAGATTTCCGCAGAAGAATGCTTACTGAAAAAGAAAGAAAATCTTACGAAAGAACAACTTCCGAACAGTTGAACGAGCTTGTTTCATATTGTGAAAAGCACAATATTTATATTCTTACATTTGATGATGAGGCATATCCCGAAAGACTGAAAAACATATATAATCCTCCTGCGGTGCTTTTTTGCCGAGGAGATCTGAGCTGCCTTGAAAATGATTTTAGTCTGTCGGTCGTAGGAACGAGAAAACCGTCCGAATACAGCGTAAAAGTAACGGCGGCGCTTGTCAGAGAGCTTTGCAGTCTTGGAATAACAATTGTCAGCGGTTTTGCAGTGGGTATTGATATTACTGCGAACCTTGCGGCTGTAAGAAACAGCGGAAAAACAATTGCAGTTCTCGGCTGCGGACTCGACCGTGACTATCCTAAGGAAAATACTTGCTACCGTGAGGAAATCGAAGCAAACGGTCTGTTTATTTCGGAATATTATCCGCTGACAGGAGGCAATCCAGCATCATTTCCTGCACGAAACAGAATACTTTCCGGTCTTTCCCTTGGCACGATAGTTGCGGAGGCTGCGGTGAAAAGCGGTGCGCTTATTACTGCAAATCTTGCACTCAGTCAGGGCAAGGATATATTCACATTTGCTCCGCATGATCTGTTTGACAAACGTTACGGCGGAAATGTTTCGCTGATAAGGGACGGAGCAATATGTCTTTGCGGTGTAAGGGATATTGTGTATGAATATTATGAAAATTACGGACATAAAATAGCAAATGCACACGCAGCGATCACTGCAAGGCTTCCGGACGAAAAAACAAGTACGGCATACCGGCAGGCGATGCGTATTGACCCTTATGCGGAAGAGCAGAAAAAAACTGAAACGTTTAACCCTTCTGTGCAGACTGAGGATAATACCGAGGAGTTTGATATATCTGTACTTAACGAGGATGAAGCAAGGGTTTACAATATATTGAAGGAGGCAGGCAAGCCGCTTCTTGCAGATGAGCTTGCAGCGGAGTGTGAAATGGATATTTCCGATATGCTTATGCTGCTGACCGACCTTGAAATTGAGGGCGCGGTAAGGTCTGCTCCGGGACAAAGCTATACTGTTTAAAAAGTAAATTTATTCCGCATAAGCGGATCGACATAGATTGAAAGGATTGGATTAAATGTCAAAGCTTGTAATTGTTGAGTCGCCTGCAAAGGCAAAAACCATAAAAAAATATCTTGGAGGCGGATATGAAGTTGTTGCCTCAATGGGACATGTCCGCGATCTGCCAAAATCAAAGCTGGGTGTTGATGTTGACAACGGCTTTGAGCCTGTTTATACCGACATCAAGGGCAAGGAAGAGCTTATTGCAAGTCTTAAAAAAGAAGCGAAAAAGTCAGATTTTGTATATCTTGCAACCGACCCCGACCGCGAGGGAGAAGCTATTTCGTGGCATTTGGCACAGATGCTCGGTCTGCCACTTAATGAAACCAACCGAGTAACCTTTAATGAGATCACGAAAACAGGTGTGCAGAACGGTATGGAGCATCCGCGTTCAATTGATATTGATCTTGTAAATGCACAGCAGGCACGCCGTATCCTTGACAGGATCGTAGGTTATAAGCTTTCACCGTTCCTTTGGAAGAAGGTTCGCCGCGGTCTTTCGGCAGGGCGTGTACAGTCGGTCGCGGTTTCTCTTATTGTTGACCGTGAAAAACAGATAAACAGCTTCAAGCCTGAGGAGTACTGGTCAATAGACGCTAAAATGACCGCACCATCGTCAAAGAAACAGTTTGACGCTTCCTTTACGGGAATAAACGGTGAAAAGACCGAGCTTCACTCGCAGGCGGAAACGGATGCGGTACTCAAGCGCATAGAGGGTGCTGAATATAAGGTTACGGACGTGAAAAAATCCGTCCGCAGAAAATCTCCTGCACCTCCGTTTACAACATCCACAATGCAGCAGGAGGCTTCAAAAAAGCTGGGCTTTGCGGCAGCGAAAACTATGAAAGCTGCACAGACTCTTTATGAGGGCGTTGATATTGAGGGCATGGGCGCAGTCGGTCTTATCACATACATGAGAACCGACAGCCTGCGTATTTCCGATGAAGCAAGAGCTGCGGCATATGATTATATCAACGAAACCTACGGCAAGAACTACGTTCCGACTACACCGAAAATATATAAATCAAAATCCAATGCTCAGGATGCTCATGAAGCAATAAGACCGTCTATGCCGGGAATTACCCCGGAACGTGTAAAGAACAGTCTTACGACCGAGCAGTACAAGCTTTATAAGCTTATCTGGGAACGCTTTATCGCAAGTCAGATGGCAAATGCAGTTCTTGATACTGTTTCGGTAGATATTGACGCAAACGGCTGCAATTTCAGAGCTACAGGCTTCTCTGTAAAGTTTGACGGATTTACCGTGCTTTACGAGGAATCCAAAAATGAGGAAGAGGGCAAGGTACTTCCAAATATTGAAACCGGAGATGTGCTGAAGCTTAAAAATATTGAGGGCCACCAGCATTTTACACAGCCTCCGGCAAGATACACAGAGGCAACGCTTATCAAGGCTCTTGAAGAAAACGGCATCGGACGTCCGTCAACTTATGCGCCGACTATATCAACTATTATAAACCGTTTTTACGTTGAACGCGATGGAAAGCAGCTCCGTCCCACTGGCTTGGGAGAGGTCACTACCGACCTTATGAAGCAGCACTTCAAGCATATTGTGGACTCGAAATTTACGGCAAA
>JBJESH010000076.1:0-5092 GCA_051882695.1 Oscillospiraceae bacterium
GAGAATTTGAATAATAAAATGCAAAAAAGTCTGTAAAGAAATATAGCCTGAGGAGACCGTGATCTTCTCAGGCGTTTGGTTTTTAGTATTATATTGTCCAGTTTTCAAATCTGACATCGGGTTGATCTATATCATGGTTTCCAATTATTTTTTCCATCCATATCATATCATACCATTTATTAAACTTATAACCGCACTTGTGAAATGTTCCTGCCAGTTCATATCCAAGTTTCTGATGAAAAAGCATACTGTCATTTGTCAAATATTCATCCGGAGCAGAAGTATATGCAATACATGCATTTAAGTTCAGCACGCCCATTTCCCGTAACGATTTTTCAAGGACATTGTATAACTGCCTTCCAATACCTGAATGGCGAAAATTATGCTTAACATATATTGTTGTTTCCACTGACCAATCATATGCCCTTCTGCTCTTAAAAGGAGCGGCATATGCATATCCAAGGATTTCTCCATCGTTATCCACCGCTTTTATATATGGGTATTTGGAAGAAATATTTCTTATCCGCTCTGCAAATTCGTCAACAGACGGCACTTCATATTCAAAAGAAACAGCCGTGTTTTCAACATGTCATCCGACAGATGAAACCTCGTAACTAAACACCCAAGTGCAAAAAAGCGGAGAATTCCGAAAAATCCTAATTTATCCCGTTTTGAGAGTGAAATAGGAGTAAAAAATTGTGTAATCCAAAGCAAAAGAATAAAGCAACTCAAACAACGTATTTAAGCCATTTGAAACAATAAACAGACCTTAGTTGAATGTAACTGCAGGTCTGTTTTTTCGTATTCTATGTTTAAAAGGGGTGACCGTTTTGGACTCCCCTTTTAAGCTGTTTTTAGTTTTCGACTAAACACCCATAAACCAAAGAAAAAGACAGACTAAACACCCTAAAATCACTTTGACTTAACATCCTTAATTCTGAATAAATGGCTTAACTGCGTTGTTTAATGTTCTATATTCCTTGTTTTTGAAAATATACGCAAAACAATGAATATATACAATAAAATTGTATATTAATTAACCTTGAAACTTTTTTCCGTCAATATATTTCAAAAAATTAGTTAAGGTAGATATTCTGTCATTTAATTTTTCCTTTTTAGAATTGACATCCATGTTATCAACTTCACTATCATTTTCGTAAGCATTTAAACATAAAAAGTATAGTTGTCCTATTATTTCTTCAATATGTTGTATGTATTCTGCGTAATCTCCCCTACTTAATTTCTGTTCGAAGGTTGTAAAAAGTTGAGTCATAAGATTAATGGAATAAGCATAAACAGCATATTCAAAATTGGAATTTGTTGCTAATAAGTGTTGTAGGTTTTGATTTAATTCATCCGCTTTTACATTGAGAAAGTCTTTATCATGGATGAGAGGTGAGCGTTCATCTGAAAACATTTCTCCCTTACCAGTCAATAGCCATTCTAAAGAATTACCAAATTCAAGTGATATCAATTTAAGTAATTTATCTGTTGGCAGTTCATTACCATTTTCTATCCTACTAACATATGAAGCTGTTACTAAAATACGCTTTGCAAACTCTTTTTGAGTGATATTAAAATATTTTCTTATTGC
This sequence comes from Oscillospiraceae bacterium, assembly GCA_051882695.1. Taxonomy (GTDB): domain Bacteria; phylum Bacillota; class Clostridia; order Oscillospirales; family Ruminococcaceae; genus RGIG8773. Next base: position 1,595 of record JBJESH010000076.1, read on the forward strand.
TTTTATACGAAATCCAACATCAGTCATTGTCATTTCCTCCAAAAAGTTTCGTATGCGAATATTTTGGCTTGACAAGTTTCGTATACGAATATATAATATAAATGTGGTTATTTTTAATGATATTATATCACATTGCAAGAAAAAAAGGAAGAGGTGAAAACATGAGAAATAAGAAAATTTCAGCGTTTGGAAAAATTGTGTTGAAAAGACTTGTGGATATGGAAAAGACCAGAAAATGGCTTGCAGAAGCAATCGGCACAAATCAGACACGTATTTACGATTATGTAACAGGCAAATGCGCTCCATCCGCTCGTGTTCTGTACAGAATTGCAACTGCACTTGAACTTGATTGTAACGAGCTTTTGGCAGCTATAGCAAGTGAGGAAAATCAAAGGGCATCATGAAAGAAATATGGATTACAACAAAAGAATTAGCTTTCATATTAGGTATAGCACAACAAAACACACGAAAGCAAGCCATGCATAGGGACTATGTCACTCGCTATACCAACGGCAGAGGACGCGGCGGAAAAGTTATGGAGTATCTGCTTTCATCATTACCTGCTCCAGTGCAGGAAAGATATTCAGAACTGCATAAGATTTCTATTCCCGATGATACAACAGAAATCAGCGAATATGAAAGCAAGTACACAGGCAAACAAAAGGAAAAAGCAGCTTTTCGCAAGGGAGTAGTTCATAAATACTGGCGTTCTGGTAAGAGTGCAGCCGCATTTGTTCGGGAATTCAACAAAAATTCAGATGTACAAATATCTGAATGGCAGTTGAGGGACTGGGAACAGCGATATAAAATTTCGGGTCATAGCCTTGAAAGTCTTATTGACAGACGTGGTGAAAACCGAACAGGAACGGAAACTATTTCACCTGAAGCATGGCAGTATTTTTTAGAACTCATTTTAACACCACAAGGACGTTCTGTTCAAGCGTGTTGGGAAAAAGTCAAAGAAAAGTATGTTGATATACCGAGCGTTAGAACCTTTGAAAGAAAGTATACTGATATTCCCGAAATCGTAAAAACAAAGGCAGAAGGCAAAAATGACAGCTTTGAATTGCAGTTGCCGTCGCTCTACAGAGATTATAGCGGCTTAAGTTCAAATGAAATTTGGTGTCTAGACCATCATTTGTCAGATGTATTCGTAAGGAATAAACGCGGCAAGGTTGTCCGTTTATGGATGTCTTGCATTCTGGATGTGCGTTCAAGAAAAGTTATGTCAATGGTGATAAGAGATGCAAAGCCCAACAAAATCGCTATAAAACAGGGTTTGCGAATTGCTATTGAGAAGTACGGACTTCCGAAGATGATTCAGACCGATAACGGTAAGGATTATTTATCAAAGGATTTAGACCCGAATGAAGAAATGTCTATTCTTTCAATGTTGGGAATAGAAAAAACAACAGCGTTACCGTATCACGGACAATCAAAACCTGTTGAACGCTTCTTTGAGACTCTGGAAAATGGTTTCGGTAAGTTCTGCTATGGTTATGCAGGGAATGATGCTAAAAATCGTCCCGACTATTTAAGGAAGCTTCCCGATGAGTTGGCGAAGGACACCAACATTCAGGATATGGACGATTTCATTTCAGCTTGTAATTACTGGATTGATAATGTATATGCTGAAAAAATTCACAGCGGCAATGCTATGAACGGCAGAACACCTAATGAAGCATATGCTCAGGAAATGGTTGAAAAACGTATATTCAGCAACAAAACAGAGCTGGCTGTGATTTGCGGTGAACGTGTAAAACGTGTGGTTCGTCATGACTGTATAGAGCTGTTCAACAGAATATACAGAGCAAAGGACGGCGCACTTGTTAACTACATAGGTAAAAGGGTCACTGTTGTATTTATGCCTGAAAACATTGATGTTCTGTATGTGTTTGATGAAAAATTCAGACAAATATGTACGGTAATAGCTTCTGTTCTGACACCGTTCAGAACGTCAACAATGGAAGACTATCAGGAAATCAAAAGAGAGCAGAAAAAAGCAAAACAGATTGTTGCCGCTCAGATGCCGAAGACTCAGCTTTCTGTTACAGACAGCTTGATACAGAAGCAAGCTGAAGAACAAAGCTATAAGAACAATTTGGAAGTTGCTGAAAACTCTGTGTCTGAACCCGAATTCAGACCTGCTCCCTCACAACGCAAAAAAAGCTCCTTTGCATTATATAATGAATGCATGGAAGCTGAAAAGAAAAAGGAGGTTATTTAATGATTGAGAAAATTCGTGCCGAACTTATTTCATTTATTGAAGAAACAGGCACAAAGCAGAAACAGATTGCAGATGAAAGCGGACTTTCATCATCGGTTGTATCTCAATTCATAAGCAATACTTACACAGGCGATAACGTTAAAGCGGCAGATACCTTAAATAAGTATTTAAAGCTTGCTAAAGAACGCTTAAATGTGATTAACAGCAAGCGGTTTTACAAGGAACTGGGCAACACACAGCTTGTTCTCGGTGCAGTAGCGTATGCACACAAACATTGTGAAATGACACTTATCCGAGGAGCTTCGGGAGCAGGTAAAACAACCGCACTTAAATATTATGCTGATAATAATGCAGGTGTTGTATTTGTAACAGCTAACAGCACAGTTAAAACTGGCAAGCTTATTTTACAGGAGATTGCCGCCACTATGGGAAAGAACTGTATAGGATGCAACATAAAACAGACTATGGATAAGCTGCTTAGTATGCTTTCGGGTACAAAAAGACTCATTATAATTGATGAAGCAGATAGGCTTTCATTAAATGCTTTACAAGCCGTTCGTGATCTGAATGATATTGCTAATGTCGGGGTTGTTCTTGCCGGTAATAATAAGCTTTATACTCAGATGTATACAGGTGTCAAAGGTAGTGAATTTGATCAGATACGAACAAGGATATTATTTAAACCTATGGTAACAAACAATTACACACTTGATGAAATATGTGGTGTATTTCCGGAAGCTAACAAAAATGTTGCGACATTTCTTATGAAAAAGGCAAACAATAGCAGTTTAAGAGAATCTATAAAACTGTTTGACTTTGGTATGGAAATGTCAAAAATTCAGAATGTTAAGCTTACTGGAAATTATCTTGCAAGTTTGGATGAGGAGTTTTAATATGGAAAAATTACCTATGTATATTGAAATTTATTCATTTTGGCATGAAATATGCAAAAGAGGATCATATACGGAAACCGTAAATAAAGTTGTATCACGAGATGTTGTAATAAGAAGCATAGATAAAACAAAAGCTACATTAGATGTGGTAAAAGCTATAGCAGATGCACTTGATAAATTGGGATATCCTGTTAGTATCGAATATAGCTATAATGATAAGGATATACATAAAGGAATTATAAAAAGGAAAATGTATTATGATGGTAATTAAATCTTTTCTTGAATTTCTCGCATTCCTGCAAGTGCTTTTCATAATTTACGGCGTATGCGGAGCATACGAACAGAATTACATTGACGACATACAGCTTCTGAAATATC
>JBJESH010000077.1:0-5078 GCA_051882695.1 Oscillospiraceae bacterium
GAAAGTCCAGCACTGCTGCGTTCATTTCTTCTCCTACAGGCGATCCCGACAGAGCCGAAACCATATCTTTGAGCGCACTCCACAGCTCTCCGCTGAACATTGTAGCTTCGTCCTGCTGACGGATAATATCCTCTGTGACGCCGTTCGGAGAGAGAAGTATCTCATTTGCAAATTCCGTGACCTTGTTAAGAAGCTCGGCGTTGCCCGAAGCGCTTATTGCCGAAAGCGATTCGCTGCTGAGGACGCCTTTGAGCAGAACCGCTGCAAGAGCAGGATCCTTTGATATCGCCGTCTGAAGCTTGGGAAGTCCCGTGCCGGTCTGGTCCTTAAGATTCTGTTCGCCCAGCTGTTCGTCGCGGACATTTGTCTTATTTATATAGTCTACGTTGCCAAGGTCAAAAACCTGTTCGGGGGTCTGCGGCTTGGCGCTCTGGTTAAAGGTGTAGTCTTTTGGGGCAACGGGTGAGGTCACCCTTAACAAATCTGACATACGGCCCGTTCCTTTCTAAAAAAATTATGTCTCGCAATGGCAATGACTGGCTTAATTTGGATAAATGCTGTATAAAACGATAAAAATTCATTGTTTTTTATCAATATTTATGAAATTTTGTTAATTTTGAACGAAAAACAGCCTAAAAATTTTTCCGCTTTATTCTTATTATATTACATTTTTGGCTTGTAGTAAAGAGTTTTTTATAGTATAATTAAAAATATACTATAGAATATTATGGTGTACTGTATATTTTTACGGATTTTGTTTTTATAAAATGAAATCATATGTGCAGCCGGCGCCGTTCAAGTTTCTTATAGCATTATATATATTAGCAGACCCTGTTGGGGACAACAACTGATAGGTAGGTGTTTTTATGGCAAAATTTGAAGCAGGAATGGAAGCAATGGCGGATATGTATGTCTTTGAGACAACGTCGCTTCTTGAACAGCTGGATCAGATTCTTATGAAAACCGAAAACGAAAGCAGCTTTGGTGAAGAGGAGATCAACGAGATCTTCCGCACCATGCACACCATTAAAGGTTCTTCCGCCATGATGGGGCTTGACAATATGTCCAAGCTTGCACATGCTGTTGAGGATATGTTTTACATTATCCGTGAGGATCATCCGGTGATCTCTTCGATGGAAACGCTGTACGATCTGGTATTTAACGCTTCCGACCTTATGAAGGCAGAGATCGAGCTTATTCAGGAGGACGAATATACTCCCACCGATTTCACCGATCAGATGAATAAAATCGAAGCATTTGCCGCTGTACTCAAGGGCGGATCTGCTCCAGAGCCTGCGGCTCCTTCCGCTCCGGTTCAGCAGACTGCGGCTGCTGCTCCTGCGGAGGTTTCATCATCATCTCCTCTTACAAGCGTAAAGGTCTGGTTCGAGGACGACTGCAAGATGGAAAACCTCAGAGCGCTTCTTGTTATAAACAGAATTACCGATTCTTGCTCGCAGCTTGAATATGTGCCCGCCGATATCGAAACGAACGGTGATACTGCAAAGGTTATCATCGAAGGCGGCTTTGATATTAAATTTGCTCCGGCAGACGGCTTGACTATAGACGCTGTTGCCGAAATTATCAGAACCACTCCAAATGTTAAAAAATGTGAAATTATTGAAAGAGGCTCCGGGGCTTCTGTTAAGGCGGCTTCGGGCGGAAACGTAACAACTGTAAGAGTACACTTTGAGGACGACTGCAAGATGGAAAACCTCAGAGCACTTCTGGTCGTAAACAATATCAAGGAAGTCTGCGACAGTGTTACATATGAACCTGCCGATATCGAGGACAATGCCGAGACATCCAAGGTCATAATTGAGGAAGGCTTTGTTGTTCATTTCACTTCCGATAAGCCGCAGATGGTTCTCCAGACTATCGAGGGAACTCCCTGCGTAAAGGCTTACGAAGTAATTGAAGACGCTGCTCCTGCTGAGGTGCAGGCGGCTCCCGTTCAGCAGACTGCTGCTTCGGCTCAGACAGCTGCTCCTGCTCAGGCTGCGGCTCCCAAGGCTGCCGAGAAAAAGGCTGCTGCTCCTGCTGCCGACTCGCAGAAGTCCAAGGAACAGATCAACAATATGCTTGGCGCTTCAAAGGGCGGAGCAAAGCAGTCGCTTATCTCCGTTAATCTGAACAAGCTTGATACTCTTCTTGACCTTGTAGGTGAAATTGTTATTACCGAGGCTATGGTTACATCCAATCCCGACCTGAAGGGTCTGCGCCTTGATAACTTCCAGAAGGCGGCAAGACAGCTCAGAAAGCTTAACAGCGAGCTTCAGGATACGGTAATGTCGATAAGAATGGTTCCTCTGTCGGGAGCATTCAACAAGATGACCCGTATCGTAAGAGATATGAAGGTAAAGCTTGGCAAGGATGTTGACCTTATCTTTGAGGGAGAGGAAACAGAGGTTGACAAGTCCATCATCGACCAGCTCAATGACCCCCTTATGCACATGGTAAGAAACTCTATGGACCACGGTATTGAGGATAACGTTGAGGACAGAATCGCTGCCGGAAAGTCACCTAAGGGCAAGATAACTCTTTCGGCTTATAATGCTTCCGGTGAGGTTATAATTGTTGTTGCCGACGACGGCGCAGGCATCAATCCCGAAAAGGTACTGGCAAAGGCCGAAAGAAACGGTATTCTTACAAAGCCTGCAAGTGAGTATTCCGAAAAGGAAATTCTCAACATGATAATGCTTCCCGGCTTCTCTACCAACGAGCAGGTCACCGAGTATTCGGGCAGAGGCGTTGGTATGGACGTTGTAAGAAAGAATATCGAGAAGATCGGCGGTACTGTTTCCGTTGACTCAAAGTTCGGTCAGGGAACAAACTTTATCATCAAGATCCCTCTCTCGCTTTCCATCGTGGACGGCATGGAGGTCTCGGTCGGAGAATCTATTTTTACTATTCCTATCAATTCTATCCGCGAGTCCTTTAAAGTAAAGCCAAATCAGCTTGTAAAGGACACAAACGGCAAGGAAATGATAATGATACGCGGCGAGTGTTTCCCGCTTATCAGACTCTATGAGCTGTACGACCTCAAGCCCGGTACGGACGACCTTTACGAAGGTATCGTTATTCTTGTGGAGACAGAGGGCAAGTGTGCCTGCATCTTTGCGGACGAGCTTATCGGCGAGCAGCAGGTCGTTGTAAAGCCGTTCTCGTCGCTGCTTAATAATTATAATGTAAAGCAGCACGGTATGGCAGGATGCTCTATCCTCGGTGACGGTTCCATTACAATCATTCTTGATGTAAGCAATATCATAAGTGACTTCTAATATGATCCTGTGCAGACTTCCGCCGGTCCGGAAGTCTGCTCTTTAAAAGATAGAGAGGAAGGTCGGAAATGGCAGAAAACAATACAGCTAAAACAACCTATACCAATGACGGTACAGAGGTGCTTTTCTTCAGCATCGGCGAGACTATCTATGGTATTGAGATCAAATATATCAACGAAATTATCGGTATTGAGCAGATAACGGTCGTTCCGAAAATACCCGAGCATATCAAAGGTGTTATCAATATCAGAGGCAAGGTCGTTCCAGTTATCAGCGTGAGAAAGCGCTTCGGTATGGATGAGATACCTTACGACGACAGGACTTGTATTATCGTTCTTGAATTTGAGGACGGAAATCAGGTGGGTATTATCGTTGACAGGGTACAGGAGGTCATCGTTGTAAAGCAGGGCGATATCAGCAAGACTCCCGACTCGAAAAGCGTTAACGCAAACCGCTATATCAAATCTATTATCAATATGGAAAGCGGCATAAGGCTGCTTCTCGACTGCGACAAGCTTATTATGGATTAACGAGGTATCCGGCAATGATGCTTAAACTTACGGACGACGATTTCAATCGCCTTGTTTCGTACATGAAAAATAATTACGGAATAAACCTTGAAAAGAAGCGTATTCTTATAGAGGGAAGACTTTCCAATATGGTCATTCAGCGCGGCTTCAAAAGCTTTAAGGAGTTTATTGACTTTGCTTTTGCTGACAAAACGGGAAACGAGACCATGCAGCTTGTAAACAAGCTGACGACAAATCATACTTTTTTCCTGCGCGAACCGGAGCATTTTGAATATCTGAAAAGCACGGTCCTGCCGTATCTGGAAAAAACAAACGAAAAGACCCATACGCTGAGAATATGGTGTGCAGCATCTTCAACAGGGCAGGAGCCGTATACCATTGTAATGACTATGGACGAATATTTCGGTGCAAAAGCTCCGATGTGGGATATGAAAATTCTTGCAACGGACCTTGATACCGATGTGCTGAAAAAAGCGCAGGCAGGTATTTATACTGCCGACATGGTCAAGGATGTTCCGTCACACTGGCTTTCAAAATATTTCACAAAAATTGATGACAAAAATTATCAGGTCATTGACCGCATACGCAATCAGGTGGTTTATAAGCAGTTCAATCTTATGGATAAGATCGTGTGCAAAAGTCCTTATGACCTGATAAGCTGCCGCAACGTTATGATCTATTTTGAACAGGAAACCAAAAATGCCCTTATTGAGCGATTTTACGATGTCACAAAAGAGGGCGGATACCTTTTCATAGGTCATGCGGAAAGCGTCGGAAGAGATACGAGATATACCTATGTTAAGCCTGCAATTTATAGAAAAATTTCCGATAAGCCTACCGGAGCGCGTTCCTATGCAGGCAGAATTACCAATATATAATACTAAAGGAGCACATGCTGTTTTACATTTGGTAATAAAACGCATATTCTAAACTATGAGTACAAATAAAACCTCAAGAATAAAGGTCAAAGTCCTTGTTGTTGATGATTCGGCGCTTTTCAGAAAGTCGCTGGTGGATGCGCTGAGTAAAATGAACAATATCGAAGTCGCAGGAGAAGCGGCAGACGCATTTGAAGCCCGTGACAAGATAAATGAGCTTAAGCCTGATGTTCTCGTCATGGATGTGGTCATGCCGAATATGGACGGTCTTACGTTTCTGCGTCAGCTTATGGAGCAGTATCCGCTGCCGTGTGTTATAATTTCCGGTACGGCAGATGAAAGCGCTGCTCTTGAAGCAGGTGCGGCGGACTTTATGAAGAAGCCCCGTA
>JBJESH010000078.1:0-1157 GCA_051882695.1 Oscillospiraceae bacterium
TAAGCTTCGGCGTGGGAGTAAACTGCGGTCCTGCGGTAGTGGGAAATATCGGCTGCGACTTCCGTATGGACTATACCGCTATCGGAGATACGGTAAATACAGCGGCTCGACTTGAGGCCAACGCGAAAAGAGGTCAGGTGCTAATCAGCGAAAGCGTTTATGAGCAGGTTAAGGACAGAATAACGGCTGACCCCGTAGGAGAAATACCTCTTAAGGGTAAGTCGAAGGGCGTTTTCGTGTACTCGCTGACCGGAATAACCGTGTCTAATGAAGAAAAAGCAAAGGAGCTTATAAATGAGTAAATTTCTTATCATTCCGCAAATAGACGCTCTTGATGAAAGCCTGAAGCTTGCGGAGAAATACGGCTTTGGTTTTGAATACAACGACTTTTTCATTCCGGATATTATGGACGATAAAAGGCTTACCGATGAAATAATTGCAAGATATAAAGGACATGAACTACCTGATTACTGCACCATGCATGGGGCTTTTTTCGATGTGCTCATTTTCAGCGATGACAGAAAGATTCGCGAAATATCCGAGCAGAGAATACGAACCAGTCTTGACACTGCACGCAAAATGGGAGTTCGCGGAGTTGTGTTCCACACAAATCACACTCCCTGCCTGACTGCTGATTTCTATATAAATCACTGGATCGAGCGCAATGAAAAATTCTGGCGGAATATTTCCCGTGAATACTCCGACATTGAAATTTATATGGAAAATATGTTTGACAGTTCACCATATATGCTTAGTGAGCTTGCAAGCCGTCTTTCTGATACGAAAAACTTCGGTGTTTGCCTTGATTATGCTCACGCGGTTATTTTCGGTTCTGATATTGATGTATGGGCAAAAACTCTTGCTCCGTATGTGAAGCATATGCACATAAATGACAACGATCTGAAAAACGACCTTCACCTTGCTGCCGGCGATGGAAAAATTGACTGGCAACATTTCAAAGAAAACTTTGACAGATACTTGTTTGCTTCAAAATCTGTTTTGATTGAAACATCTGCTATAGAAAGACAGAAGCGTTCTGCCGAATTTCTCTCGAAAATGGGAATTTTATGATGATTTACTGTGATAACATGATAATCAAGCATTGTTATTTTTCACTTTTTAAGTCTATAAAAAATATTTTCTTTTAGCATTTATTG
>JBJESH010000078.1:1257-5064 GCA_051882695.1 Oscillospiraceae bacterium
CTTTTTCTTTTGGGTAAAAATTTTTGTTCAATTAATGCTAAACAGACGTTAAATCTATGTATAATGCCCCGAATTTTGGCAGTTTACCTTGACTTTTAAGCGCAGCGGCAATATAATAAAAATAATGGTATATAAATATTTTTAGGAGGTTTCCTATGAAACAATATTACGATAACCGTGAGCTTTCATGGCTCAAATTTAACGAAAGAGTTCTCGAAGAAGCACTTGACCCTAATGTTCCGCTTTGCGAAAGACTTATGTTCGCTGCTATCTTCCAGTCAAACCTTGACGAGTTCTTTATGATAAGAGTAGGTTCTCTTTACGACCGTACACTTGTAAACGCCGATGACCGTGAAAATAAAACAGACATGACTTGCTCAGAACAGCTTGAAGCTATTTTCAAACGCGTTGCTGAGCTTAATCCCATTCGTGACAACGCTTATCACGGCATTATGGCTGAGCTTGAAAAGCATGGCGTTGAACAGGTAAACTTTAAAATGCTTTCAAGCGAGGAAGAAAGCTTTTTAAAGGTATATTTCACAACAGAAATTCTTCCGCTTATTTCGCCGCAGGTTATCGACAAGCGGCATCCGTTCCCGTTCCTGAAAAACAAGGAGATATATGCCGTCGCACAGCTTGAATCAAAATCCGCTTCGGTAACTATCGGACTTGTTCCCGCCAGCGGAGCATTTTCAAGAATAATCTTCCTGCCCGGTACAAAGCATCGCTTTATGCTTGTTGAAGAGCTTATTCTTCACTATATGCCGCTTATTTTTGAGAACTACAAAATAGCCGATAAATCACTTATGCGCATTACCAGAAACGCCGACATAAACATGGAGGAGGCTTTATACGACCACGATGTTGATCTTCGTGATGTAATGTCAGAGCTGCTGAAAAAGCGCAAGAAGCTTTCCCCTGTCCGCATGGAGCTTTCAAGAAAGCTCGGCGCAGCAGCAGTTTCGTTCCTTTGTGAAAAGCTGGAGCTTAAAGAACAGCAAATCTTCCGCATGAAATCCCCTCTCGACCTTTCCTTTGTATACCCTCTCAGAAGCCGTTTGGAAGAAAATCTTCCCCTGCTTTTCTATGGCAGAGCCGACCCTCAGCCTTCATGCGAAATAATCAAGGACGCACCGATGATCCCTCAAATTTTGCGCAGGGATATTCTGCTTTCTTATCCGTTTGAGTCAATAAAGCCGTTTCTCAGACTGCTGATAGAAGCAGCTAACGACCCGTCGGTAGTTTCAATTAAAATCACCTTATATCGTGTAGCTTCAAATTCAAAAGTAATTGACGCACTTATCGCTGCTGCTGAAAACGGCAAGGACGTACTTGTTCTTGTAGAGCTTCGCGCACGTTTTGACGAGGAAAACAATATCGGCTGGTCAAAGCGTCTTGAACACGCCGGCTGTACGGTAATATACGGTCCCGAAAGCCTGAAGGTACACTCAAAGCTGCTTCTTATTACAAGAAAAACAAACAGCGGCAAAATTGAGTACATAACACAGATCGGTACGGGAAATTACAATGAAAAGACATCTGCGCTTTACACTGATTTAAGTCTCATGACCGCAAATCAGGACATCGGTGCAGAGGCGCTGATGGTATTTAATGCGCTGTCTACAAATACACTTGTGGAGAACACAAGCAAGCTGCTTGTTGCGCCTCTTTGTCTGCAAAACCGTGTTATTGAAATGATAGATTTCGAGATCGCTGCCGCTAAACGTGGCGAAGAAGCTTTCATCGGTCTGAAAATGAACTCTCTTACCGATAAAGTACTTATCGACAAGCTTGTTGAGGCTTCACAGGCAGGCGTTAAGGTTCGTATGGTCATCCGCGGAATCTGCTGCCTTGTTGCAGGTGTTGAGGGCTACACAGAAAATATTGAGATAACAAGTATTGTAGGACGTTATCTTGAGCACAGCCGTATCTACATTTTCGGTACTCCGGAGCGCAGAAAAATTTATATCAGCTCCGCCGATTTTATGACAAGAAACACTCTGCGCCGTGTGGAAGTTGCTGCTCCGATTTATGATACACATGTCCGTAAGCGGATAATGCACATTTTCGATGTACTGACAAGCGATAATGTCAAGGCAAGAAAAATGCTCCCCGACAGCACTTATGTACACGTTAAAACCGAGGGAGAGCCTGTCGATTCACAGGCGGCGTTTATCCGCGAAGCTTACGAAAATGCTGCTAAATCCAATGTCAAGAAGCCGCACAGAGTTAAGCCTACTCTTGTTCAGAGAATAAAGAAAATGATTAATAAATAGCTGTTACTGATATAATTACAATAGATCAAGACTGCAATTTTGTAATATACTGCAAAAAGCCGCCCGAAAAACTGCTTTCCGGCGGCTTTTTGCACAAATTTTGAAACATGAAATGAAACAAGAGAATCAGAGAGATTTGAAGTAAATCAGAGAGATTTTAAGAGATTGAGGGATATATTTTAAAAATTCAGCATTTTGACTGTTGACGTTGGATTTAAAAGCGTGTATAATAGCTAATGTTGTGTCGGACGGGCATTGTATCGAGTTGCAAACATGACCCGAACACCGTACAAAAATCTATTAAGAGGAGAATGTTTATGTCAACTTATATGCCTAAGGCAAATGAAATCAGCCGTAAATGGTATGTGCTTGATGCTTCCGGCAAGTCCCTCGGACGTGTTGCTGCTGAAGCTGCTTCTATCCTCCGCGGAAAGAACAAGCCTACTTTTGCTCCCCACGCTGACTGCGGCGACCACGTTATTATTATCAACTGCGCACAGGCTAAGCTCACAGGCAAGAAGCTTGAGCAGAAGACCTACAAGTGGCACACAGGCTGGATCGGCGGTCTCAAGGAGACTAAGTACAGCGATATGATGAAGAATGAGCCCGAGAGAGCAATGATGATTGCTGTTAACGGAATGCTCCCCAACAATACACTCGGCAGAGCTGCTCTCAAGCGCCTTAGAACCTATGCCGGCGCTGACCACGGTCACGAAGCACAGAAGCCCGAGAATTACGAGATATAAGGAGGCGGCGTAAATGTACGAATCTAAACAGCCATATTTCTACGGCACAGGCAGAAGAAAAAGCTCCGTTGCAAGAGTAAGAGTTTACGCAGGCAGCGGTAATATCACAATCAACGGCAGAGACATCAACGACTACTTTGGTCTTGAAACTCTCAAGCTTATCGTTAAGCAGCCCCTTATCCTTACCGAAAACGCTGAAAAGTTTGATATTGTCTGCACAGTTGCAGGCGGTGGCGTAACAGGTCAGGCAGGCGCAATCCGTCACGGTCTTTCCAGAGCACTTCTCCAGGTTAACGACGAGCTTCGTCCTGTTCTCAAGAAGGCAGGATTCCTCACTCGTGACCCGAGAATGAAGGAAAGAAAGAAGTACGGTCTCAAAGCTGCACGTCGTGCACCTCAGTTCTCAAAGAGATAACAATTTCCCGTTTTGGAGAATATGTAAAATCCCCACGCAGGTCTATCTTGCGTGGGTTTCTTTGTTTATGTGCATTAGTGAAATTGATGAGTAACCAAATAAAGCAAGCGCTTTACAGCAGATGTTAAATATCTTATTGCAAGGCGCTTTTTTATGTTCAAATCTCAAATGGCCTGCATTTTTGCGTTTCATTCTCAAATTATCGAAGAATGTGCGCTATTTTTTATCCTTTTGAAAAAGTTGTCCGTTTTGTCCGCTTTTCTTATGTTATTATTTACACAGAAAACATCGGGAAGGAGTGCCAGTATATAATTTTTATACTAATTCTTATCCTCGCACAGTTTCTCCTTAAAAACAGCATATGCGAGAG
>JBJESH010000079.1:0-5036 GCA_051882695.1 Oscillospiraceae bacterium
ATTTGTTTTGAATAGCTGGTCAAGCTGAGCCCAGCTTGCGGTTAAAAAGTTATCAGAATGAGAGTTACTTACAAACAACTATCGAAGGATATTTCAAGACGTTATCTGATTCTCCAATAACAGTAAATGAAGTATTAGCGGAAAAAGAACTGTTAATTGTAATACCGAAAGGTACAAGGAGTACTAGTTTGGAGAAAATAATAAAGGAATTGGCAGAAGAAAATGGAATAAGCTATACTATTAAGGAGGCTTTTTAATGTTTGATTTAAATGTTAAATTCAATATTTCGTTTTATAATTGCAATGTTGAAATATCTGATATTATGAAGCTATATAAAACCTTGATATTGTTTACTCCTCGTGCATTTCAAATCTCCCCCAAGAGTACTAAAAGAATGGGTAGTAAAAATATTTATCCTGAAATTGAATACAGACTTTCAGAGCCTAAAATGTTTCGCTCAATAATTAAATATCACAATTTTAATGTAACTCCTTTTATAAGTGAGTCTGTAATAATGGAAAAATATCCATCAACAGGAATAATTGTTATAAGAGGCAGTATTCTTAACAACAATAATGATGGATATGAAAAAGTTAATTCCATTTTAAGCAAATTTGCCAACACTCATACTATTATTTCTGCTTCAATCAGATCTGAAATTGAAGAGTCTTGGAATGAAACTACAGATTTGAGTAATGTAAGTAAATATCATACGGATATGTCAAAAATCAAAACGTTTATTCCTATTAAAATGGTTACTCCTATAGCTGACATAGAACAGTTTCCGGGACATACTCATTCATATGACGGAATATGGTTTGGGTGTAGTTATGAAATGTGGTTTGGCAAGGACTATAATAATTATATTCCATTAAAACACATAAATAGTTTTGCTGATTGTGCTGTTAAGGAAGTTTATGAAAACGGTACAATAAGAATAAAAATGTTTGATGATATCAATGCTTATGATTCCGATGAGGCTGTAAGCAGACAATTTGCTTTCAGACGGCATACAAAGTGTGATGAAACGGCTGATTATTGGCATGAAAGAGTAAAGGATTTGCAGAGAGAAGTTAATGACGAAAGCATATCAATATATGAAGGAAAATTTGAGCATGGCGGTGTGCGACTAATAAAATATTACCTTGATAGCAATAATAATCCAACATGTCGTTCAGAAGCAGTCAAAGTTCATATTGAGGAACGTGGCACAGACGGTAAAAATATTTTCACTGAAACTCTACCAATAGATAGAAGCGCTCCGCAAAGTTGAATTTTGCGGCGGCTCCGCTTGCGGAGCTTTTAGCCGCAAAAGAAGAACGCCTCTGCAAAAAACAAAACAAGTTTTGTTTAAGGGCGTTCTTAGAAGCAGCGTAGCTGCTTAAAAAATTTTAGTGAATAGTGAAAAATGAATAGTGAATAGTGAATAGTGAAAGGAACATATATGGGCATACTTAACGAAATGTTCGGCGACGGCGATAAAGAACAGTATACCGCACCGGGCGAGCTTCTCGCAAAGGGAAGCTACGAAAGCAGGTCGGAAGAGATCTTGTCCGGATATAAAATATACCGGAAAAAATATGTGTTCAGCTCCCTTGTGTGGAAGATGCTGCTTGTTCTTCTTGCCCTTGCCTCATCGGTAATGATGATAATGACCGCCGAAGAGGGCAAGGAAATAATGCCGGTTTTCTGCCTGCTGATAAGCATATCGGTAGGAGCATGGTTCATCAGCCAGCCGATAAATAATATGAAAAAATTCAAGAGCGGACTCGAAGTTCTTGAAGGTACTGTCTACGATGCGGAAATTTACACCGACAAAATAAAAATTTCCATGGTACAGACCGAAACTAATGAAGCTGAAGAAGCTCCGCCCGAAACCGTGGAGCAGACCGAAGCCGATCTTGCCCTTGAGGGCGAAAATGAAGAGGAAGAAATTCCTGCAACAGTAATACACCTTGATTCCCCAATAGTTGACTTACTGGATAAAGAAAATATGTTTATACTTGTAGTAAAAAAAGCATATGTTTTTATCATACCAAAAAGAGCCTTTTCCGATGAAGATATCCAAAAGGTAAAAGAAAAGCTGTCGGCAATAATGGGAATAAGATATAAAGTGTAAAAGTGAATAGTGAATAGAGAATAGTTTTGTAGGGGACGGGTTTCCCGTCCCATTAATAATGAAAAAATATCCGTAGGGGCGGATTCAATATCCGCCCGTACAATGAAAAAATTTATAATGGCGGAAATAGATTCCGCCCCTACAAAAAAACAATCGCAAGCGGTTGTTTCCGAGTTTATCGGGTTTATCACATTAAAACAACCGTAAGCTTTCGTTAGTTTAAATTCCGCATTACGCATTCATAATTCCGCATTTATAAAAGTAGGGAGTTGTTTATTTTGTATAACGACGAAAATTCAAAGGTAATACAGGTGGATATCGAAAACGAAATGAAAAAATCGTTTCTCGAATATTCCATGTCCGTAATCGTGGCAAGAGCCTTGCCCGATGTCCGTGACGGTCTGAAGCCCGTTCACAGACGTATTATCTATACCATGAACGATGCCGGAAACACCGCCGAAAAGCCGTACCGCAAGTGCGCCTATACCGTCGGCGAGGTTCTCGGTAAATACCACCCCCACGGCGACGCCTCTGTTTACGATGCAATGGTACGTCTTGCCCAGAACTTTTCCCTCCGCTATCCCCTTGTGGATGGCCACGGAAACTTCGGCTCAATGGACGGAGACCCTCCTGCCGCTTACCGTTATACCGAGGCAAGAATGGCAAAAATGGCAGGCGAAATGCTTGCCGATATCAATAAGAATACCATCCCTTATACCTCCAACTATGACGATACTCTGAAAGAACCGGAGGTACTTCCCTCCCGTTTTCCAAATATACTTGTTAACGGCTCTGTGGGAATAGCCGTTGGTATGGCAACAAATATTCCTCCCCATAACCTTAACGAAACTGTAAATGCAATTCAGGCAATGATAAAAAACCCCGATATCACTATCGAGGAGCTTATGGAGCATATCAAAGGCCCCGACTTCCCTACCGGCGGTATAATCATGGGCAGAGCCGGTATCCGTGCCGCATATGCAACAGGAAAGGGCAAGCTTACTCTCCGTGCCCGTGCCGAAATTGAAGAGATAAAGGGTAGACAGTGTATTGTCATTACCGAAATTCCCTATATGGTAAACAAAGCGAGACTTGTCGAAAATATCGCCCAGCTTGCAAAGGAAAAGCGCGTTGACGGTATTCACTTTATCCGCGACGAATCCGACAAGGAACACGCAGTAAGAATCGTTATCGAGCTTAAAAAAGACGCCGTTCCCCAGATCGTCCTGAACAAGCTTTATACCTATACCCAGCTTCAGGACACCGTCGGCGTCAATATGCTTGCACTTGTCCGGGGCGAGCCGAAGGTGCTTACACTCAAGCAGATCCTTCACGAATATATCGAATTTCAGGTTGACGTTATCCGCCGCCGTACCGAGTTTGATTTGAAAAAGGCAAGAGAGCGCGCCCATATTTTAGAGGGTTTGATGATAGCCGTTGACAATATCGACGAGGTAGTAAAAATATGCCGCAGCTCCAAGGACGCAGCAGAAATAAAATCACGCCTTATAGAGCGTTTTGAAATTTCCGAGATTCAGGCGGACGCTATCGCACAGATGCGTCTTGTACAGCTTTCAGGTCTGGAAAGATTAAAGCTTGAAGAAGAGCTTGCCGCACTCCACGCAAAGATCAAGGAGTTCACCGAAATTCTCGCAAGTCATGAAAGAATGACTGCAATAGTTTCCGATGAGCTTGAAGTTATCAAGAATAAGTTCGGCGACGAGCGCAGAACTTCTATCGAATCAATTTCCGGCGAAGTTGATATCGAGGACCTTATCCCCGAGGAGACCTGCGTTGTTACCTGTACAAATATCGGTTATATCAAACGCCAGCCCGTAAGCGTGTATAAGACCCAGAACCGCGGCGGCAAGGGCGTTTCCGGTATGAAGCAGCGCGAAGAGGATTTCGTTGAGGAAATGTTCATCAGCTCCACCCACGATAACGTGCTGTTCATCACAAATAAGGGTATAATGTATAAGCTGAAATGCTTTGAGATACCCGAAGGCTCAAAGCAGTCCAGAGGCCTTAATATAGTTAACCTGCTTCCTCTCTCCGAGGGCGAAAAGCTTGCGGCAATGATAAAGACCGAGGATTTCAGCGAGGGCAAATACCTAATTATGGTCACCAAAAACGGCAAGATAAAGCGTACATCTCTTGATGCGTACAAAAATGTCAGAAAGAACGGACTTATCGCAATAGGACTTGACGATGGCGACGAAATAGCAGGCGTTCGCCTTACCGAAGGAAATGCTCAGGTAATGGTCGCAACGAAAATGGGCTATGCAATAAGAATTGAGGAAACAAATATCCGTGCAATGTCCCGTTCTGCCCACGGCGTAAAAGCAATAAAGCTTCGTGAAGGCGACGAAGTCGTTTCAATGGCAAGAGTCCGTGATGGCGCATCAGTCCTTACCGTTACCGATAAAGGCAACGGCAGACGAGTTGAGCTTGATTCCTACCGCATCCAGAACCGAGGCGGTTATGGTATGCTCAACTATAAGGTTTCCGAAGAAAAGGGTTATGTCTGCGGAATAAAGGTCGTTGACGAGGACGATGATATCATCATGATATCCAATGACGGCGTAATAATCAGAATACGAGCAAAGGATATCCGTATTATGGGACGTTATGCAACAGGCGTGCGGCTTATGAGAGTTTCGGGCGACGTAAGAGTAGTTTCATTTACAAGAGCCGAACACGACGAAGAAGCCGAGACTGCAAAGGTAGAAGAACCCAGCGCCGAGGAGCTTGAAGCCGAAATGGCAGAAGCCAAGGCAGAGGAAGCCTCAGAAGTAATAACAGAAGAGGAAGAACCTGCTGACGATATAGACGACGGCGAAGAATAATGCAAAGGGGCGGAAAATTTTCCGCCCCTTAAAATTTTGCATATATAAGTATAGAGCCGCCGCAGGCATTC
>JBJESH010000080.1:0-5010 GCA_051882695.1 Oscillospiraceae bacterium
TGCTTGTTGAAGAGGTAAACACCGAACTTCAGGCTAAGGTAGCAGAAAGCTAAGGCTTATTAAAATCATTACAATTTCAAAAAATCAAGACCCGGAAAGATCAATTCTTTCCGGGCCTTTTTTGTGTAAACCAAACCCCGTATCATTAGGGAAGTACCGATAAAGATGTTTAGTATTAACGGTACCGAGCGACAAACTTTGCTCATTTCGCTATTTATCTAACAAAAAGACAAAGGGGTCGCCCCTTAAGGATACGGGGTTTAATTAATTATAACTTTGCTCAGACTTCTTTTTCGGCAAGCTGCTTTTTGCAGTCTGCGAAAATCTCCTCAACGTGTTCGGGATTTTTTACCTTTGTAAATGCGCTTACAAGCGGAACTATAATAAGTCCGACTATCATAGCAATAGCGCCTGCGTTGATTGGAGAAGCCATGTTAAGCTTCAGCGAAGCCGCCGCCTTTGTAGCTTCGGGGAAAAATCCGAGACTGAAAATTATCATATGTATAACAGTAATTCCAACACCCGTCACAAAGCTTGCCCACACAGCAGCCTTTGTTACCTTCTTTGAGAACAGTCCGTACATAAACGGCGCAAGGAAAGCTCCTGCAAGCGCACCCCACGAAATGGACATAAGGGTCGAAATGTAAGCATTTGGGTTAAGAGCGATAATGACCGATATCAACAGGAATACAGCAATAAGTACACGCATGATAAGAACCTGCTTGGTGTCGTTCATCTCCTTCTTGTAAAAAGGCTTGATAAGGTCGATAGTAAGCGTCGAGCTTGATGTAAGTACCAACGAAGAAAGCGTTGACATAGAAGCGGAAAGCACCAGTACAACAACTATTCCGATAAGCAGTTCTGGAAGCGCCGCCTGAAGCATTGCAGGAACAATGGAATCATAAGCAAGCTTTCCGTTTGAACCTGTTTCAATGAGTGTCCTGCCTGTCGCCGCAGCTGTTTCCGCGTCAGCAGCACCATAAAGTCTGCCGAAACCGCCCATAAGATAAGAGCCTCCTGCAACCACAAGAGCAAATACCGTAGAAATAACAGTACCCCTCGTAATAGCCTTGTTGTCCTTGATAGCGTAGAATTTCTGTACCATCTGCGGCAGACCCCATGTTCCCAGCGAGGTGAGAATAACAACACCAAGCAGATTTATCGTGTCAGGTCCGAACAGAGAATTAAGCGTATCTGCCTCAACACCCTTGTCGGTAATTTCGCCGAGAGCCGCAGTCGCCTCGCTCCAGCCGCCTTTGCCGTTGATAACGCATATAACTACCGCCGCAATACCTGCAAGCATAATTATACCCTGAACAAAATCATTGATGGCAGTAGCCTTGTAGCCGCCGAGAATAACATATGCCGCAGTAAGAACCGCCATTGCAATAATGCACGCTGAGTACGGGATGTTGAAAGCCATTCCGAACAAACGGGAAAGTCCGTTGTAAACCGAAGCAGTATAAGGAATAAGGAAAATAAATACAATTATCGCCGAAACTATTTTCAGACTTTTTGAATCATATCTTTTCTCAAAAAATTCCGGCATTGTTGAAGCGTTAAGGTGCTTTGAAATAATTCTTGTGCGCTTTCCGAGAATAAGCCACGCCAGAGTCGAACCAAGAAAAGCGTTGCCGATTCCTATCCAAGCAGCCGAAATACCGTAGCTCCAGCCGAATTGTCCCGCATATCCGATGAAAACCACCGCCGAAAAGTATGATGTTCCATAAGCAAACGCCGTGAACCATCCGCCGAGACTTCTTCCGCCCAGAACGAAATCCGAAACGGACGATGTTTTTCTCCGGCAGTAAATACCGATACCAAGCATAACCGCCAGATAAATAATAAGTATTGCATATAACATTTTTTAGTCCCCCTGCTTTATTGCGTAAAATCGTGTTAGCTTTAAAGTGCTAAAGCAATAATATTATAACAAATTTTTCCCTATTTGTCAACATAAAGTTTCAAAAAGCTAAAAACAGCGGATATCGATACAAACCGATATCCGCCTAAAAAGCTTTAAAAGCTTCAATATTCAAATGTACCTATGACTTTCAAATCGCTTAGCCTTGCAGAAACGATTCTTCCGTTGCCAATAATGTAAAGGGTGTCGCCGCTTATTTCAGCACGGCAGAAAACCATGCTGTCGTCAACGTCAACATACTCAATAACGCCCTTCTGAACAAAGCCGTCATCACCGTAACCGAAAACATAATAGCTGTTTTTCGTCCCGAATTCATTGTGGCTGTAAACCGGAATGCCTATAAAATTATTTTTCTCGTCAATAAGGACTGCACGCCTGTCGGTAAGTGCCGCCGAGAACATCTCGCTGCTGTCACCTATAACAGTACCGTTCACCGCCAGACCGGTTTCCGAATCATACATAGTAAGGGCAATACCGCCGTCCTGTGCCTTGCCTGCACCGAAAAGCAGCTTGTCGGAGTAACAGTAAAGATACGCCGAATTGCTCATGACCGACTGTGCAAGCGTAGGAGGATTAGTGGAAAGGTCGAGTACGATAACCGCTTCGTCGCTTTCCTCATCAATAATTCTCGCATAATTTTTTTCAAAACGGACAGCCGATATCTTACCGTCGGGCATAAGCTGACCGGCACTGTTCACAACGGTAAGGGATTTATCCAGAACATAAACCGACGCAGAGGTTTTGCCGTCCTTATCGGTAATTTTCGCAGCAACGCGGAACATTCCGTCATATTCGTTCATGCTTTGCTGACCGAGAACAGCGCCCTCGACCGAGCAGCTTGAACGGTAAGACAATCCGCCTCCGGAAAGGTCAAAGGAAGAAATAACACTGTATTCCCTGTCCTTTTTGCCCACTCCGGCAATGTACAATGTATCCGCCGAGCAGTAAACATATCTGCCACCGCCGAGAACAGCCTTTACCGTCGCAGAGATATCGCTTCCGCCGAAATTGATTGCGGAAACAACAGTATAATCCGTATCTGCTGCATTTGAAGGAACTATTATGTCCTCAGCAGCTATGTAAAATTTTTCTCCGTCCAAATAATAAGCAGGCACAAAACTGTCAAGGTCGGCCTGCGTGTCCAACGGCTTTACACGGTAATCGGTATAAGCCGATACCATGTAAAGAACACCGTCAACTATTTTAGAAGATGTGCAGCTGCCATTCTGTTTATAAGCAGCCGAGTGTACAGGGTTTGTCGGGTCGCTGACATCATAGATGTCGGCAATAACGTTTGTACGGCTTACCGTACCGACTGCGGGGATTGCAGACTCCCCGGCGTCAAGACTTGCCGGACTTGCTTCGCTGCCCTCCGAAACCGCCTCGTCAGATCCATCGGAACTATTTTCAGCCGGCGGGAGAGAATCTGCGTCGTTTGCTGGAACATCGGACGCAGTTTGAGAATTTCCGGCTTGTGAAGCTTCCGTGACAGCGGCTTCGCCTGAACTGTCAATTACCTGTATATCTTCTGTTTCCTTAGAAATCAGAATGACCTTTCCGTCCTCGATATAAATTTCGATAGGCGGGTTCAGCGTGCTTTCAATTTTTGATACAACTTCCATCGTTTCCTTTGAAATGATGAAAAGCGTGCTGTCTTTCAGACAGTAAATATAATTTTCGTCGCTTTTAACAATGTCCGCCTCCGAAATATTTTCGCCGTTATAATCGGTGAAATCACAAGGCGGCTCCGTTTCCTTAACGTCAGGCTTAGTAACGGTTTCATCAATAGTCCGTTCGGGATCCGGTTCGGTATTTCCGTCCTGACCTATCGTAATGCCCGTAATAATATCAAGCAGATCGTCGTAAGATTTGGGTGATACCGCTTCATAGCTGATAGGCGCTTCAAGCTGTTCTTCAGCAGCGCGGTGTTCATTGTAAACCCACATACCGACCGCAAAAACGGCACAGGCAGCGGAAGCGGCGACAGTCCTCACAATAATAGTGCGGCGTTGTGCAGAGATGCTTGGAGCGGCTTTTATATTTTTGTGTTCCGCTTCCATTTTGGACTGATTGCTTTTAGCTTTGAGCATGATCGCAATATTCTGAGGCGATAATTCATCGGGAACATCCACCTCGTTGATAAGCTCGCTTAATCTTTCTTCAAACTTCATAATTCCGACCTCCTTTCCTTCAGCGTTCCGAAAGCATCTGTTTCAGCTTGATTTTAGCGCGTGCCGCCTTTGAGCGGACGGTATTTGCAGATAATCCCGTCACTTTGGCGATCTCTTCGCTGGTATAACCCGAAACAACGCTAAGCGATAAAACAAGTCTTTCTTCCTCGTTCAGCCGCCTGAATTCTTCCATTATTTCCAATCCGCCATAGTTTATCTCGCTTGCTTTCTCTTGTTCTACACTATCGAGTACTTCAAGGTCTTCCCGGTAATCTCTTGTCTTTATATATTCCTTCTGCTTGTTTTTTATCTTTACAGTAAGGATCTTGATTATCCAGGCTTTAAACGCCTTTTCGTCTCTTAAATTTTTGATGGAAGAATAGGCTTCCAGAACCGTGTCACTAACCACATCGGAAGCATCATGCTGATTTTTCAGGTTTACAAGAGCAATGCGGTATAAATCCTTGTATACCGAGGAATAAAGCTCCGCGAAAGCGTCTGCGTCGCCTGCCCGCGCCTTTTTGACGCATTGGGCGAATTCGGTATTCATTTGCAGTATCACCTCTCAACCGTTCTTTATTTTTATACGGTATTGATAATGACATTATACCACAAAAGCATTTCCTTTAAAAGACCTGTCATATAAGGAGTGGCAAAAAAAGACCGTTTTGTTGCATTGCCGTTTCACTTTTGGAGCATTGCACAAAAAAACTTTGCAACAGAACCGTTATACGGCGATTTTGCACAAAACGGAATCATAAATGTCATTATCAAAACAAATTTCAACCCTTATTATATCCTTTTTGCCGACAAATTTCAACCCCAAACAGCAAAATTTATACTAATTTTTAATCTTAAATGTGTACAAAAAATCAAGCAAAAGCTTGCATATATGGGTTTTGCGCAGATTTTTTG
>JBJESH010000081.1:0-4968 GCA_051882695.1 Oscillospiraceae bacterium
GGTAAGTCTGAGATTTTACAAGGTGAAAATCATCCTCGTAATAATCTATTGTAACAGTATGAGTCTTTGAGCTTTCATCATAGCTTTCATCGGCAAGATATCCGCATACCCAGTATGTACCTCTGCCCGGGATAGAAACAGTGTCAGTTTCAGCATCGTAATATCCCGATTCCTTTGTGTTGATTGAATCAGCGGTAAATCCGTAAATTTCCCTTAACGCAGTGTCAAGATCCTCATAAGTCATATCAAAATCCAGACCGGGATAATACTGCCTTGCGGTAAGCATTGCGTTAAAAACTAATTCCGAAGTAAACCCGTCATATACAGACAAATCAGGAGAAGAAAAATCTGTGACCTCATCACCTGCATACAAATCACTGAAATATGCCGTAAATGCGTTGCAGAATTTAAGGTATTCCTTGCCCTCACCGTAATAAGGCAGCAAACGGTCTTCGTCAAGCTCGCCGACCTTTCTCAGCGGCAGGAAGCTTCTGTCCTCACCCGGCTCATAGATGAACATATAGTCAGCCGTGCCGATGGGAATTTCATCAACAGAGCTTTCGGAAATATCCAGCGTTACCGTGACCTCATATCTGTAATTTTCGTATTTCTCGTCAATTACAGACCAGCTTTCAACCTTGATATTTTCAAGGTGAGGGATTTCGTACTCAAAGTCGCTATAACTGATATACGGTATCTCCCCCGTTTTTGAACATTCCAGCATTGCTTTTATTTTTGTACGGGTAAACAGAACTGTTCCGGCGTCATATTCACCAAGTCCGTCAAGGCTCATGGAAAATTCGGGCATATCGGGCGGATCATCGTCATCAAAATAATATCGGTGTACATTTTCGTCTGATGACGAAATAAGCTCCTCCTCCGAAAATTCTTCCCCGACAGGCTCGTCCGGCTCGTCAAACTCATCAACATCAATTATAACGTCTGAATCATCTTCCTCAATGGGAATTTCAATTTCAACATTTTCTTCAATTGTTTCTGCTGATAAAGCTTCGGAAGAAGCACTTGCCGTCGGTGTAACCTCGGCTTCTGTCAGTTCAGCCCCACTATTTTCCGCATTCCGGTTACAGCCGGAAAACGCAGCCGTGCAGACAGTCAATGCCATTAATGCGCAAAGAATTTTTTTCATAAATATATTACCTTTTGTCAGTCACGCATTTCTGCCAAGCTCAAAAGCCTTTTTGTTGAGTTCAAGGAACTTCGCGGGAACGCACTGCTCAATAGCGTCCTGCCAGAGTTTGTCGTCAAACTCAGTCTGTGAAGCTACCTTGCCCATAAGCACAACGTTTGAAGCCTTTGCGTTGCCAGCCTGCTCGGCAAGTCCGAGAGCGTCAACAGCGGTTACCTCAACGCCTGCCGCCTTGATTTTTTCAATAATATCGGCAGGGTACTCAGCCGCGCCTGTAATAACGGGCATGGGGTCAAGCTTCTGTGTGGAAGTGATAAGCTTGCCGCCCTTTTTGAGGTATGGAAGCCATCTTGCAGCTTCAAGCTGCTCAAACGAGATAATAACGTCCGCTTCGCCCTTTTCGATAACGGGAGAGCAAACCTCGTCGCCGTATTTAACATATGTAACAACCGAGCCTCCGCGCTGGGACATTCCGTGTACCTCGGACACCTTAACGTCATAGCCCTGAGCAAGCAGAACATTTCCCAGAAGTCTCGAAGCCAGAAGCGAACCCTGTCCGCCCACACCAACAATCATAATAGACCTTGTATTCAATTAAAATCTTCCTTTCATAAAGAAAAAATAATTATTCTCCGATAGCGTCAAACCTGCAGACTTCGGTGCAGATACCGCAGCCAACGCACTGTGTATGGTCGATAACAGCCTTGCCGTCACGAACCGAGATAGCAGGACAGCCAAGCTTCAGACACATCTTGCAGCCCTTGCACTTGTCGGAAACTACCTTGAGCGCAGGCTTGTGCTTAACGTATTTAAGCAGCGCGCAGGGACGGCGTGAGATAATAACCGACGGCTCTTCAGCAGCAAGCTCTTCCTTGATAGCTGCTTCCGTTTCCGCAAGATTATATGGGTCAACGACTCTTACACGCTTGATGCCGATAGCCTTGCAAAGTTCTTCAAGATTAACCGCTGCGGCAGGGTCGCCCTTGAGGTTCTTTCCGGTTGTGGGATTTTGCTGATGACCCGTCATGCCTGTGATGGAGTTGTCAAGTATGATAACTGTAGAATTAGTTGCGTTGTAAGCAATATTAACAAGTCCGGTCATACCGCTGTGCATAAACGTTGAATCGCCTATTACCGCAACTGTGGACTTCTCCGCCTCTGCGCCTCTTGCCTTGTTGAAGCCGTGAAGTGCAGAAATTGAAGCGCCCATGCAGATGGTCGTATCCATAGCGGAAAGCGGTGCACTTGCACCAAGAGTATAACAGCCGATATCTCCCGAAACGGTTATCTTATTTTTGGACAAGCAGTAGAAAAGTCCTCTGTGGGGACAGCCTGCGCACATTACGGGAGGACGTACGGGAACGTTTCCGTCAAAAGCAGAGCATTCGTTCTTTACGCCGAGAAGCTTTTCCGCAACGACAGCTTGTGAAAATTCACCGATATATCCAAAAAGCTCCTTACCTATAACATTAAGGCCCAGCTTTTTGCAGTGAGTCTCGATGATATCGTCAAGCTCTTCAATAACGTAAACAGTCTTGTACTTTGCACAGAAATTCTTGATTAGTTCAACAGGCAGCGGATTAACAACACCCAGCTTTAAGTAGGAAGCCTTGTCGCCCATTGCTTCTCTTGCGTACTGGTAAGAAATACCGCTTGTGATGATACCAATATCGCCGCCGTTATCAATTACCTTGTTAAGAGGAGAAGTCTCGGCATATGTACGAAGCTTTTCAAGACGTTCCTCAACAAAAACGTGTCTGCCTCTTGCAAACGCAGGCATCATAACATATTTCTTAGGATCTTTCACATATTCCTTCTGAGGCGGAACAACTCTTTCGCATATCTCGACCGCAGACTGTGAGTGAGCAACTCTTGTACACATACGAACGATAACGGGAGTATCATATTCCTCGGAAAGCTCAAATGAAGTCTTAACAAATTCCTTGCACTCCGCAGAATCGGAGGGTTCTACCATAAGCACCTTTGAGGCAATTGCATGATGACGGGAATCCTGCTCATTCTGTGATGAGTGCATTCCGGGGTCGTCAGCAACAGCAATTACCATACCGCCGTTAACGCCTGTGTAAGCGGCAGTATAAAGAGGGTCTGCGGCAACGTTAAGACCAACGTGCTTCATTCCGCAAAACGAACGTGAACCTGCTATAGAAGCGCCGAGAGCGACTTCCATAGCGACCTTTTCATTAGGCGCCCATTCTGCGTAAATCTCATCATACTCCGCAGCACATTCAGTAATTTCGGTAGACGGAGTACCGGGGTAGCTGGAAACAACAGTAACTCCGGCTTCATAAAGCCCTCTTGCGAAGGCGGCATTACCAAGCATAAGCTTCTTCATAATTAAAAATCCTTTCTAAAACGCATTCAATATGGGAGCTTGCCCCAGTAATTTAACATGGGCAAGGTGCGGCATATGACATCTTGCCCAAAGTTATTTATGATATTATACCATACTTTAATTAAAAATGGAAGTGATTTTAGAAAAATTATGTGTAAAAATGACAAAAAAGGCTCCGAATATTCAGTCCGTGAGCCGTAAAAACAGAAAGTCCGCAGACAACGTTTTAACGTCATCTGCGGACTAAATCTGGTGCGAGTAATGGGACTTGAACCCATACGTCAAAGACACACGCCCCTCAAACGTGCCTGTCTGCCTATTCCAGCACACTCGCATAATATTCAATCGCTCTTTATCAGCGACTTAATTATTATATCATGTCGAAATGTGCTTGTCAAGTGTTTTGAAAATATTTTTATGAATTTTTTGTTAATTCTCAAAATGCTCAAGAATAAACATTGCAACGCTGTCACTGTCATTGCAGCCAATTATCCCATCGGCAATTGCTTTCAGCTCCGGAGCGGCGTTTTCCACCGCATAACATTCGTCTGCGGCTTCAAACATTGGAATGTCATTCTTTCCGTCCCCGAAAACTACAAGCTTTTCGCAGCCTAAACGCTTTTTCAGCTGCAACGCTGCGTTAGCCTTGGTTGCGTTTTTCGGCAGTATTTCGAGCCACTGCTCGCCGCTGTAAATATCACGCTCATAAATGCAGCGGAAGTCCTTTTCAAGCGCCTTGTATGCCGGAAGAAGAACTTCAGGCTCGTCTATGCAGGTAAAATAAAAAATTTCGCCGTCCTGCATTTCCGCTTCGGCAGCGGCAATTCTTTCGCGGATGTCACCTTTCCTCGTTCCAAGAAAAGCCTTCATGCCCCGTGTGCAGCGGTCGGGAATGTACGAAAACCTTTCTGCGCCGTTCATAACGGAGTACATAAGGGGATCAATTCCGAAACTCAGCAGAGTGCTGTAAATTTCGCAGGCATCTTCACGGGTAAATATATTGGAAATAAGCCTTTCACCGGTAATGCTGTCAACGGTAAATACACCGTTGTAAATTATTATCGGTATTTTTGCCGTAAGTCCCGCCGCTGCAGGTATAGCCGTAACTGCCGAGCGTGCGGTCGCAAAAGAAAAAAGCAGTCCGCAGCCGATAAGACGGTTCAGTATCTCACAGCTTTCGGCTGAAATGCGCTGGTCGCTGCGGAGCAAAGTACCATCTAAGTCGGAAATATACAGAGTTTTCACAGACATACTCCTTTCGCTTGCAGATAATTTCGTTAACGGAAACAGTATAACACAGCCGCCCGTGCAGGTCAACTGCTGTAAGGAAAATTTTTCACAAACTATTGATTTTTAAAATAATGTGTGCTATTATAATAACATTAAAGGGGGTATAGCTCAGTTGGGAGAGCGGTTGCTTCGCATGTAACAGGTCAGGGGTTCGAATCCCCTTATCTCCACCATAAAC
>JBJESH010000082.1:0-4919 GCA_051882695.1 Oscillospiraceae bacterium
CCCTTGCCGATAAGGAAGTTTCTTGCATAACCGTCCGAAACCTCTTTTACCTCGCCTTTTTTAGCTGTACCTTTTACGTCCTGTAAGAAAATTACTTTCATTTTTAACATCCTTTCTTATTGTAATAAATTTTGAATGGGAAATTTGAATTATAAAAATTTCACTTTCCACTTTTCTAATTTCAAATTATCAAGAAATATTCGCAATAAATTCGTCAATAGCGCCGATAAGCTTTGCTTTCGCCTCAGCGACCTTTATTCCCGTAAACTGCGCCGCAGCCATGGTCTGATGACCGCCGCCGCCCAGCTTTTCCATGATTATCTGAACGTTCATTACGCCAAGTGAACGTGCGGAAATGCTTACGCCGCCGTCGGGAGTGCAAAATATTACAAAGCTTGCGTCAACGCCTTCGATGCCGAGCATTTCGTCCGCCGCCTGAGCTGCGCTTACTCTTGAATCGGCAGAGCCGCTGTCATCTGCCGCAATAGCACAGCGGTTATATATCTCGGTTGAGCTTACAAGCTGTGAACGGTGTCTTATACATTCGAAATCGTTGGCGAAAAGTCCCTTTACGGCAACCATATCCGCTCCAAGCTTTCTCAGAAAAGCTGCCGATTCAAAGGTCCTCACGCCGGTCCGCATAACAAAGTTTTTCGTATCGAGCATTATTCCGGCAAGCATAGCGTCGGCATAATAGCTGGGCAGCTTGTCAATACCGTTAAAATACTGGATAAGCTCCGCAGCCATTTCGCTTGCGGAGGACGCATACGGCTCATGGTGGAATATCACTGCATTGTCAATGTAATTAACCGTCTGTCTGTGGTGGTCGATAACGGCAATGCGCTTTGCACGCTCGTAAAGTGCCGTGCTTTCGATTATCTCCTTGTTGTGGGTATCAACGATTATAAGCAGGGTATCATCGTCCATACGCTCAATAGCTTCTTCGGGAGAAATAAAAACGGGAAGCTCATCGGTCAGATTGTCATTAAGACGGTTTATGATCGGCTTGGCAAGATTGCGCTCGCTGTCTACCGCCATATATGCTTCAATATCGGGGTTGAGCCGCCTTATCGCACCTACTATGCCTGCGCCTGCGCCTACGCTGTCAAGGTCGCCGTAGCGGTGTCCCATAACGATAACGCCCGACGATGAATTTATAAGCTCGGCAAGAGCAGTTGAAACAAAACGGGTCTTGACCTTGGTGGTCTTTTCGATACCCTTTGTAACGCCTCCGAAAAATTCAAAGCCGTTTTCGCTTTTTACTGCGGTCTGGTCGCCGCCTCTGCCCTGAGCCATTTCAAGTGCCTGTTTTGCCGCCTGTTCCGCTTCGGGGATATTCGGTGCTCCCGTGCCGACTCCGATAGAAAGGGTCGCCTGCGATTTTTCGTTTACGGGAATAGCCCTTACGTTGTCAAGTATCTTGAACTTATCTGCGATCATTTTGTTAAGGTCCCGCTCCTCGGCAACGGCGATGAACCTGTCGCTTGCAAGCTTTCTCAGCAGAGAGTGATGTTCCTCGAAATATGTCTCCAGAAGCTTGTCTATCTGTATCATAATATGCGCTTTTTCGCTGTCCTTTTCATTGGAAAGAATATCGTCATAATTATCCACAGAAATAAGTATTACCGAAGGACGGATATCGTTAAAACGGTTTTCCAGAGAGATATAGTCGCTGATATCATCGAAATAAAGCAGGGTCAGGTCGGAGATAAGCTCAGATTCGGAATCGCGCTTTTCGGTGGTTACTGCCGAGACGCGGAAATGACCTGTTTCATAGCTTACGGTAGTGTTTTTATTTTCAAAGGTCTTCTGCAGATCAATGTCAATGATTTTCGTGATGTGCAGACCGAATGCGTCGCCGCCGTAGACCTGTTCGGTAAAAGCAATGTTATACCATACGATAATTCCCTCGCTGTCCACGATTATTGCGGGAGCAGGAAATTTATACAGCGAGTCCCTTTCCGTCAGATTGAGCTGGGACTCCATTTCAGTTACGAATTTATGCAGATTTTTCTGAGAAGCGGAAAACAGCGTCAGAAAAGCCAGCGCCGTCAGTGCGGTTATTGCAAGAAGCGTCCAGAAGCGTGTCTCGTTCACTTCATACACCGAGAAAGCGCATGCAAGGGATACCACCACAAGCAGCAGTGATACCATTTTAAAAGCTGTCCAGCGTTTTCCTGTCATAGGCATTTCCTTTCAATAAGTGTGGAACTTGAAAAGTGAAATTTGAAATACATTTGTCATTTAAGATAAAACAATTTTATTTTTCTCGTTTCAAATTCCCGATTTTAATTCATATTTCCATAATTATAGGCAAAATCATCGGGCGGCGCTTGGTTTTCATATATATATAATCTCCCAGAGCGTCCTTCATCTTGCCCTTGATGGTGTTCCAGTCGTGCATATCGCTGTCGAGGCAGCTCTGAAGCGTTTTCATAAGCAGAGCCTTTGAGGATTCGATAAGTTCCTCCGATTCCCTTACATAAACAAAGCCTCTTGACACGATATCGGGTCCTGCAAGGATAGCTCCGCTTTCCGATTCGATAGTTGCAACGGCAATTATAAGTCCGTCCTCGGAAAGGTGCTTTCTGTCCCTCAGCACGATAGAGCCAACGTCGCCGACTCCAAGGCCGTCCACAAATACTCTGCCGGAGGGAACCTGTCCCGTAACGCGCATATTTACGCCGTCAGTCTCGATAACGTTGCCTATGCTGCCGATAATTACGCTGTCCTGCTCGAAGCCGAGGCTGTAAGCAAGACCTGCGTGCTTTTTGAGGTGCTTATATTCGCCGTGTACGGGAATAAAAAATCTCGGCTTTGTCAGTGAGAGCATAAGCTTCAGCTCCTCCTGACAGGCGTGACCCGAAACGTGGACATCGTACATCGACTCGTAGATCACCTCTGCTCCGGAGCGCATAAGCTCGTTTACGACCTTTGTCACCAGCTTTTCATTGCCCGGAATAGGCGTTGCGCTGATGATGATGAAGTCCATTGGAGTTATGGTAACGCTGCGGTGCTCGTTCATTGCCATTCTCGACAGTGCAGACATAGGCTCGCCCTGACTTCCCGTAGTGATAAGCACGATTTTTTCGGGCGGAAAGCGGTTCATAGCGTCAATATCAATGATAAGTCCCTCCGGAACTTTAAGATAGCCAAGCTCCATGGCAGTGCTGATAACGTTCAGCATACTTCTGCCGAAAACGGCTATTTTACGTCCACAGCGGATCGCACTGTTGACTATCTGCTGTATCCTGTGTATATTCGACGAGAACGTTGCAATTATGATACGCTTGCCCTCGGCAGTGTCAAAAAGCCTTTCAAAGCTGTTGCCAACGGTGCGCTCGGTAGCGGTGTGACCTCTGCGCTCTGCATTTGTGGAGTCGGACATAAGCGCCAGTACGCCTCTGTTGCCAAGCTCGCCGAAACGTGCAAGGTCGATAATTTCACTTTCAATAGGAGT
The DNA here is from genome assembly GCA_051882695.1 of Oscillospiraceae bacterium. GTDB lineage: Bacteria > Bacillota > Clostridia > Oscillospirales > Ruminococcaceae > RGIG8773. The sequence continues at coordinate 3,461 of JBJESH010000082.1, forward strand.
GTAGTCCACCTTGAAGTCGCCTGTGTGGACGACTATTCCGGCAGGAGTGTGAATCGCAAGAGCAACTGCGTCGGGAATGGAGTGGTTCACGCGGATAAATTCCACTGCCATACAACCCATTTTAACGGTCTGACGGGGAGTTACCACGTTAAGCTTGGCAGTTGAAAGTATACCGTGCTCCCGTAGCTTTCCCTCGATAAGACCTATCGTAAGCCGAGTCGCATAAACGGGAACGTTCACTTTTTTCAGCAGGTATGCAAGTCCGCCGATATGGTCCTCGTGGCCGTGGGTAATAACGATACCCCTGATTTTTTCGGCGTTCTGCTCAACATAAGTGAAATCGGGCAGAACAAGGTCAACGCCCGGCATATCGCTGTCGGGGAAGGCAAGTCCGCAGTCAACGATAAACATATCGTTTGCGCACTCGAAAACGGTCATATTCTTGCCGATCTCGTTAAGTCCGCCCAAAGGGATAATTTTCAGCGGCGTTTTCTTTATAGCCTTATGATTTGTGGTGTGTATGGGAAGTCCCGTTTCGGGATGTATTTCCGGAGCAGCCGGTTTCTTTTCGGCTTTAGGCTTTGCAGGCTGTTCGGGACGGGACTGCAAAGTCTGACTTGTCTGACGGGGTTTCCGTGCAGCAGCTTTGCTTGTGAAGAGTCCCTCGTTTTTTTTGCTGTCTGCTTTTTTTGCCGCAGTTTTTTTAGCTGTATTTTTAGCGGTTTTCGCATTTTCGGTCTCTTTCTTTTTCGGCTGTTTTGATGACTTGGGCGCAATTTTTTCGCCGTAAGCGTTCAGTTCGATGTCGTTTTTTTCATTTTTTGCCAATGTTATACCAATCCTTTCAAAGTAAAAAGTATGTACGATTCATAATTCAGGGTATGCTGATCAAAGGCGCAGAGATCTGTTTCATACTAAAAACTGTACAAAAATTGAGCATAATCTTGTAGCTGTTGAAAACAGTTTTATATGGATCATGCGAAGATTTTTGTCTACAGTTTAATTGGTTTTTAGTATCAAACGTCATGGGAAGGTTTCTTATCTGCGGCTGAAAAAGCTTTGCGAGCTCCGCAAACAGGGCTTCAGGACGGTCGGTTTGATGGAATGTCCCTGTCGGGTCTTACGCATTAAATGGAGTATATCCAAATCCGAACATAATAAATCAAAATATATTATACTACATATTTTTCTGAATGTCAATCGCATTTAATAATAAATGTTAAAATTTGGGATTGATTCAGAATACATCTGTTTTGCAGGGGAGGATAATATTTTCCGCTGTAGTTTTTTATGAAATAAATTATAGTTTAGCGCACTATTTTTCCGTAGTAATCAGCGAAGCGACTCAAAAAGTTTCGTCCACCTTTTCAAAGGTGGCAGGGTTCTTAGGGGCAGCGCCCCTGAGTCGCCCTCCGCAGAGGGCGAAATTCCTTCCTCGCCCGCAGGCGTCAAAAAAACG
>JBJESH010000083.1:0-1207 GCA_051882695.1 Oscillospiraceae bacterium
ATAACAAATCCATATTGACCTCCTTAATACAATACAAAAATATTCTGCCGTAAAAGCAGCGAATAACGTGAACGGCAGGACTGTTCCGGCTTTCTTAAATTTTCCGGAATATACGCAGAAGCGGGGAACAGATTTTTTCTGTACCCCGTTGCCGCTAAAAGACGTTGCCGCCTATAATTGTTATATTTTATCAGCCGATAGCTTCGTAGTCCTCGGGAGGTGTGATGCCAAGCTGTGTGCATATCTCAGCATTGTACTTCTTTGTAACATTGGGAGCAAATGCGATCTCCATTGAAGCAGGATCTGCGCCGTTTACAAGGATCTCATAAGCCATTTCGCCTGTCTTGCAGCCAAGGTCGTAGTAGCTGATGGAAAGTGTTGCTACGCCGCAGCCTGAGCAGATACCCTCTTCGCCTGCGATAACGGGAATGCCTGCTGGAACAACTATATTCTTGATGGTTTCGGTAGAGGAAGCCATTGTGTTGTCGGTAGGAATATACAGAACATCACATTCGGAGATTGCAGTTGTAACTACTGCGCTGATCTCATTTGTATCTGCTGCGCTGTATTCCTTATATGCAACGCCGTCTGCAGCAAGAGCCTCACCGAAGAGAGTAGCCTGATATTTGGAGTTAGCTTCTGCGGAGCAGTAAATGATACCTACCTGCTTAACATCGGGGAAAAGCTCAACAAGCATCTTCTCCTGCTGGTCGATAGGAGCGAGGTCGGAAGTACCGGAAATATTTCTGCCGGTAGTGCCTGTCCAGTTATCTATCTCAAGAGCAGTAGCATAGTCGGTAACAGATGTGCCGAGGATAGGAATTGTGCTTGTTGCGGCAGCGGAAGCCTGAAGCGAGCCTGTTGCGTTAGCCATGATAAGATCAACATTTGAAGCAACAAAGCCTGTTGCGATAGTTGTACAGTTCGTGCTTTCACCGTTAGCATTCTGGATATCAAAATTGACCTTATCACCAAGCTTTTCGGTGAGGGTATCAACAAAGCCCTGTGTTGCCGCGTCAAGAGCGTCATGCTGGACAAGCTGAACAACGCCTATGTTATAAGTATCTTTTTCTGTCGGTGCCGCATTGGCATCATTTTCTGTTGTTGATGCACAGCCGGATACAGACATCATAAGAGCTGCGGCTGCAATTGCTGCTGTGATTTTCTTCATTTTCATAAAAATTTCTCCTTAACAATAACTGATATA
>JBJESH010000083.1:1307-4887 GCA_051882695.1 Oscillospiraceae bacterium
GCTTTATTTATTATTATCCTTATTCTCGGTATAATTATAGTTATGAACATCATTATGATAAGACATACCGAAAAAAAACAGATAGAAGCCGAGGGACAGATGCGCCTCAGCAGCATTGCCGGACGGGTCGATAACAGCCTTTACCGCTCGGAATGCCTTCTGGACAGTGTAGCTATGCAGATAGAACAGATAATTGCTGCGGGCGGCAACACATCGGAGCTTCTTGATGAATATTTCTGTTCCGAAACCATTGCAGACATAAACAGCAGATCCGGCGGAAGCTGCTTCAGTGCTTACGCTGCATACAACGAAGAACTCTATATAAACGATTTCATTCCCGATGATGATTTCGTACTTGATGAGCGTTCATGGTATTTGGGTGCAAAAAAACGCATGGGCGCCGCTAATGTTACCGAGCCGTATATAGACGCAAGCACAGGAGAAATGTGTTACAGCATCTCCAAGCTGCTCTCGGACGGCTCAACCATAGTCGGACTTGATTTCAACCTGAGCGAGATCCAGCAATATATTGAAGAAATGAACTCGAACAATTCGGGAACAAGCTTTATTGTAGACTCAAACGGTAGGATAGTCGGACATTCTCAACCGGAATATATCGGCAAGAATTACAGTGATCTTGATTTTTATTACGGACTTGTCAATAAGGTATTCATTCTTTACGGCAAATCCTTTGATTACAAGGAAGACGGAGTAAAATATAATATTTTTTCCGATAAGACCAACTATGGCTGGTATCTTGTAGTATGCGTGAAAAGCGGAGAATCATATTCCCTGCTAAGCGGCAATGCGCTGTATACTACGCTGATAATGATAGTTCTTGCAGCGGTTATAATAGCTTTTTTCATACATATATGCCGAAAAAGGGCGGCGGCAGAAAACGCGTTGACTGAAAAGAATGAATTCATTGAAAATATGAGTTCTGAATTGAAGCGTCCTCTTTCAAGAATAATGAACCGTGCGGACATTCTGGGCAGCTCCGGCGGAAGCGGCTCTGAAGCAGGAGCAGAAATTACCGACTGCGCCAAAGAATTAAGCCGTATTCTGGATGACAGTACCGCCGCTTCAGACTATGCAAACAATACAAAATACGCTGAAAAGAACAAAAGTCGTAACAAGGCCCCCAAAAAGCACACAATAGTAAGGATGGTACTTATTACAGTCCTTATAAACATAGTGCTTGTGGTTACAGCTGTATTTACAATTATTTTTACTATATTTATAGATACACAGCTTGGCGATGTCAAAATGGAAAAAGAGGCAAGCACCTATCTCAATCAGGTAAAGGATTGGGTGCTTACCAATAAAATGGTACTTGACGTTATCTCGGATAATGTCGTTGCTCAGCCGGACTTTGTCGATGATTACGATTCGGCAGTTGCATATCTTGACAGTATAGTTTCAAGGCATGACGATATTTCGGTAGCTTACATATGCAATCCCGAATGGGAACATACAGTAATTATGAACAACGGTTGGGAACCTGACGCAAACTGGCACGTTGAGGAACGTCAGTGGTATATAGATACCCTTGCTTCCAATAAGAATTTCAACGTATCAGCACCCTATATTGACGAACAGACAGGCCTTTATTGTACTACACTCAGCACGATAGTTTATGATGAAAAGGGAAACTTTATAGGTGTTCTCGGCATTGACTATTACCTTGACAAGCTTATCGCTATTCTGGGCGAAAGCTATACCGACTCCGGATACGCCTTTATTACGGACATTGACGGAAATATAATCAATCACCCTAATGAAGAATATCAGATGAAATCTGACAGTTCCGTAAATGTTTCAGACTTATGCTACAGAGAAGCGCTCCTAAAAATAGATCATACCCTTTCTATTTTCTTTGATTATGACGGAAAACAGAAAGTATGCTATGCACTAAGCGAGGATATTACAGGCTTAAATGTATTTGCTGTAAGAAACTTTTGGGATGTTTTTGATAATGCGTTGTATTCTTTCACGATTTTCTTTACATTGTTTTCAATTTGCATAGTTATTGTAAATGTTATAATGATCAGTCTTACAGGCTGGCAGACAATTGTCAACCGTGAACTTAAAGAGGCTGCTGATAAGGCAATAAGCGCAGGCAAGGCAAAAAATGACTTCCTTGCAAATATGAGCCACGAAATAAGAACGCCTATAAACGCAGTTCTCGGCATGAACGAAATGATAATGCGCGAATCAAGCGAAACCCAGATAGTGGAATACGCCGCAAACATTCAGAGTGCAGGCAGAACGCTTCTTTCCGTTATCAACGATATACTGGATTTTTCAAAGATCGAATCCGGCAAAATGGAAATAGTTCCTGTCGAATATAATGTAAGCTCCCTTGTTAACGATATTGTAAATATGGTCAAGATAAGGGCGGAAAAGAAAAAACTCAGATTCATTCCCGAGATCGACGAAAAGATACCATCGGTGCTTTACGGCGATGATGTAAGACTAAGACAGATAATTACAAATATTCTTACCAACGCAGTCAAATACACTCCCGAGGGCTATGTCCGCCTGAGAATGAAAGCTATCCGGATACAGGACGGGATCGTAAGACTTGAGGTCAGCGTGTCCGACACGGGAATAGGCATAAAGGAAGAGGATATGGATAAGCTGTTCACCTCATTCCAGCGCCTTGACCAGGAAAAGAACCGCAGTATCGAGGGTACGGGTCTGGGAATAACCATCGTTCAGCGCCTGCTTTGCATGATGGGCAGCGAGCTGAATGTTTCCAGCGTTTACGGCGTAGGTTCAACGTTTTCTTTTGTTGTAGAGCAGAAAATAGTCAACTCGGAGCCTATGGGCAATTATGAGCAGCGGTTCAAAACATCTTCCGAAAGCATTTCAGAAAATGCTTCAAAAACAGCTCCCGATGTTCGTATCCTCGTTGTTGATGATAACGAGACCAACCTGCTTGTTGCCAAGAGCCTTCTTAAACGAACTCTTGCAAAAGTGGAAACTGCTCCAAGCGGTAAAGAATGTATAGAGCTTCTGAGAAAAAATATTTACGACATAGTTTTTCTTGATCATATGATGCCTGAAATGGATGGAATTGAAACGCTAAAAAAAATACAGGAGGAACAGCTTGCTGTAGGAACAGTATTTGTTGCCCTGACAGCCAACGCAGTTCACGGCGCAAAGCAGACCTATCTTGACGCAGGCTTTGACGATTATCTTTCAAAGCCGTTCACCGGTCATGATATCGAAAAATGCCTTTTCAGCCATATAAGCAGAGATATGATAAAATTTGCAGAAGCTGACGGAAGCGATACTCAGGAAGAAAATACGGGATCATCTGCCGATGTCGGTTCAGCTCTTGACATAGAAAAGGCACTTTCACATCTCGATAACGATACCGAAGCATACATGAATGCTGTTTACGATTTCTGCGACAACGACAGATGCAACGACCTTGAACTTGATTATAATTTCAAAGACTTCAAGAGTTACGGTGTAAATCTTAAAAAGGCATCGGAAGGCGCAGAAAAGGTCGGACTCACCGAACTTGCCGGCGCTGCTGAGAAGCTGTTAAACGCTGTAAACAGCAATGATA